>CAZZLE010000271.1:0-3009 GCA_964654595.1 uncultured archaeon
AGAAAATGTGCGGGACTCTCGACCGTTACGTAGAGAACCCTGTAACCGTTTCCAGCCTGAGTTATGGCAAACTGTTCAGCCAGCAAAGATTTTCCGGTATCGGGAACTCCGGTAATGTTCATTACCGCAAGGTGAGGAATCCCACCAAGTGGTTTTTTAACGTACCTCTCACCTTCCCTCTCAACTCTGTAGAAGAGTTCATCAAGCCTTGTTCCTGTTGGAATTCCAAAGAGTTTAGGAGCCCTGCCTTCAAGTTCTCTAAGCTCATAGTACTTATACATGTTATAATTTATGGTGGTTTTGCATTTATAGTTACCTATTAGTAGAACATCAAGGAAAGGAAAGATATTTTAACCACTTAATAGTGGTATGTATCAATGGAGGTAAGAAAGCTTCAGTTAATAGGCGGTTCAAGCTACATGGTAAGTCTGCCGAAAAACTGGGTGAAAAAAAACGAGCTGAAGCAGGGAGACGACGTCTACCTGCAGGTCGAGGATAGTGTAATAACCCTTTATCCAAAATCTTTTCGGGAGCTGTCAAGGATAACGAGTGTTCAAATTGTAAAATTGCTCAGACTTGATGAAAAATTTTTGAGGAGGTTCATCTACGCTCTCTACCTACAGGGGATTGATGAAATCATTATAAGCGATGATAGAATAAATGCAAGGATTGTAAGCAAAATAGGGGAGATAGTGAAAGATTTGATCGGGATGGAAATCATTGATGCAACAGAGGGCAGAATAGTGTTGAAGTGCCTAACTTCAACCGATTTCGATGTTTACGGTGTTGTGAAGAGAATGAGCCAGATTATACAGAGCATGATAGAAACAATAATTGATGGTGTGGAAAAAGAAGACAGAGGAATTCTTAATGACATTGAAAATCTTGAAAAGGATACTGACAGGTTATATCTGCTTGCAGTCAGACAGGAACACAGGCTTGTGAGAGAGTTCTCAAGTCCGAGCAGGTGGAATGAGCTGAGGCTGATACTTGGAATAAGAACTGTTGCAAAGCTGATTGAGGAGATCGCTGACTCACTTTACAACTTCTCAACATATGCCGCTGTAATGACTCAGGAAGAGCTTAATAAGGCAAGGGTTTACTTTGAAAAACTCGGCAAAATTTTTGATTCCCTGGCAAAGGCTTACTTTAACTCTGATGTTGAGCTTTCTGAGATAACAATTGAAGAGCTTGAGGAACTCGAGGAATCACTTCTGAAAAATGTGGAGGGTGGGGTGTATTACAGACTCTCTGCCGAGACGATTTTAAGTGCATGCAGACACATGAAGTCCATCGGAGAGATAGCGTTCAACAAGTCAGTCAGGGAATCCCTGAAGGAAATGATAAAATCAGCGAATAAGTAGTGAGCAAGAGGTATGCGATGAATACAACTCCTGCCACAATCGCAGATTTTCTTAATTCCAGATTTCTTGCATTTTTTACAGCAAAGACCCAGTAAACGGACTGCCATAATGCAGTGGTGATTCCAAGAATCGTATTTGGTATAAGTGAGCTTTTAAATCCATAAAGCAACTGCTGAGCTGTTTCGTGGCTGAGATAAATCGATACCGGGCTGAGAATTATAACAGGGATGTAAGAATACGCCACAAGCTTTGCAAGATTGCGCAGAGACCCTTTTCCACCGAAAAGCGCTGAGAGCAAGTACAGAACGGCTGAAATTATCAGCCAGGAAACGATAGTAGCAATGAAGGGAGATATCAGCATTCCATAATACGTCATGCTAAGCATCAATTCAATCTGATCTCCACTTAAACCCATGGCTAAAAATCGCTTTCGCAGATTTTCAAGCACTGTCGGGGCGATCATGTAAGAGGCAATAGATGAAATTATGGCAGCAACAATGAGAATTGCCAGAGCTTCACCGAATCTCTTCTCCAATCTTTTTCTCAAAAAACTGTCCGGATTTGTGATCAACTCCATGCTGTCACTTGATGTCAGATGTATATATCTTTTGTTCTCAAGGAACAATCTTTAATTTTGTTTGGTAACCAAGTATTATGGAGCTGAAAGTAGGATGCTGCGGTTTTCCGGTTTCAATGAAGAGATACTTCGAAATATTTAACGTTGTGGAAGTTCAGAAAACTTTTTACAGACCACCAGAAGTCAAAACGGCCGAGAAATGGAGGAAGTCTGCCCCTGAAGGTTTTGAGTTCACAATAAAGGCTTGGCAGGTGATAACTCACTCTCCTGACAGTCCCACCTACAAAAAGGCAGGGATTGAGTTCGAAAACTGCGGGTTTTTCAGACCAACAGAAGTCGTATTTATGGCATGGGAAAAAACCAGGGAAATTGCTGAGGCTTTGAAAGCAAAAATAATTGTCTTTCAAACACCGAAGAGCTTCAGAGACACTGTGGAAAATATGGAGAACATGCGAAGCTTTTTCAGCAGCATTGAGGGGGGTTTTACTTTCTGCTTTGAGCCAAGGGGGTGGAGTGAAGAAAATGTGAGGAGAATATGCGAGGAGCTTGATTTAATTCATGTCGTTGATCCTTTCATATCCAAACAGCTGTACGGAGAGATGTGCTACTACAGGCTTCATGGATTCGATTACAAGCACAAGTACACCGATGAAGAGCTTGAAAAGCTGCTCAGAATGTCCAGAAAAGGGTATGTTATGTTCAACAACATCCATATGCTCGATGATGCGCTGAGGTTCAAAAAATTGTTGAAAGAGAAAGAGGGTTAAAGCGAAGCTAACTGATGCAAAACTAAAATTATTGCATTTGTTAATAATTCGAAACAATTGTTTCTTAATATTACAGATTATGATAGCAAAAAGTATATATGGTCTTTTTCATACCTGATATTGTCAGGTATGAGATGAGCGTATAAAATGTGATTTTATAAGGTGACACATATGAAAGCAGCCATGACATACTGGCTTGATGAGATCGGAGGAAAGATTGGAAGATCGGAGACGGAACTCAAGCCATTCGGCTACAGAATGGCTCCGGTCACTCAGTGGGAAATTCTCATCTCGGAGGAAA
>CAZZLE010000272.1:0-1939 GCA_964654595.1 uncultured archaeon
TCCATGGGCCGTTTTTCACTGTGAAAAAATCGGCTATATAGTTTACAGTGTAATAGGCTGAGAAAACCCCGAAAGCCATGCCGGCGATAACGCTGAGCAGCAACCACTTTCTCAAATTCTTAATAAGTTAAAGCCCTTATAAATATTGCTGACAATTTGTACTCAAAAACAGTACATTCTCCCCTCGCAGAACTTGCCCCTCCATTTATCCCTGGTCTTTAACGCCTCCCTCTCACCCGCCCAGTACTCCCTCGAAAACTGCAGAATTTTCTCGATTTCTTCCTTTCTTGCTTTAACTTTCACCTCACCGATTCTGTCACCGCTTTTCTGACTTTCGTAGACAATGACAACATCCTCGTCAAGATCAGGAATCAGAGAGAGCTTGAAGTCAAGAGTCTTCAGCAATGCTCTCACACTTCTCTCACCAATTCCCGCAACCTTGGAGAACTGCTTGCTTATAATCGCATCCTCAGAAAGACCGTAGGCTTTTCTTACATTCCTGCTGACATTCTGTTTTCTTGCCTCATCGAGCATCAGATGGTAAAGCAGCCCCTGAATCCTGTGGGAGTCGTTGGCAGGCACTTCATCCCTGAACCTCGTTTTTCTCTCAACCACCTGAGTCATTCCTCCCATTTCCCTGATTTCATCAATTGAGCCGCTTATGTACCATCTCCAGCCATCACCGTCAATTTTTGTGACAAGAAAAATCTCCCTTCCAACCCCTGAAGTTAAGAAGTTATCAATGGACCGGTTTGTCAGGTGTATCTGACACCCCAACCAGTCGATGAAGTTCTCAGGCTTTGGAAGATTTGCCCTTCCAGAAATCTCGTCGTGGATTCTTTTCCCCCTCTGCACAAGAGCTCCTGAGGGTTCAATGTCATATAGAAGCTTAAGTTCAACTTTCTTTTCACACCAGAACTGCTCGGCAATCTTTCCTGCAGAAATTACCCTCTTGTGTTTCCTCTTTATGCGAGAGAGCTTCACCTATCTATGTGACAGCAAAGATTAAAGTAATTTTCCAAAAATTGCATCTGCAAAAATTGCCGCCAGCAGGGTGGAACTGACAACTGCATTTATGTAAAAGAAGGAAATTTGAATTCTGGTCTCATCGTATCCATTTCTGATAATAAAATGCTCGTAGAAGAGCAGTGCAGCAATAACCGGAAGGAAGAGCTTTGCAACCTGTGCACTTTGAATCTGCAGTGCAATGGCAGTGAGGGAGAAGAAAATGACGTGGTTGAGTCTTGAAATCCACACTGCAGCTTTGATGCCAAAATGAGCTCCAACAGAGTGCAGTCCGTGTTTTCGGTCGAATTCAACATCCTGCAGAGCATAAATCATGTCAAAGCCGGCAACCCAAAACATCACCGCAATTCCAAGAATTGCTGGAACCAGCTCACTGCCAAAAACATCGATGGAATCTGTCACAGCAATCCACCCGCCAAGCGGGGCGAAGGCAAGGTTGAGACCGAGAACGTAGTGACACAAACACGTGAAGCGCTTCAGATACGGATAAACATATGCAGTTACTGCGGGAATGGGAGAAAGCATGAAAGCTGTTCTGTTTATCAGAGCTGCAGAGATAAAGTAAACAAAGAGAGACAGGAGTGCGATAAAGTGAGCCTCCCTCAGACTTATGATCCCTGCAGGCAGATGCCTCATAGCAGTTCTCGGATTTTTTGCGTCTATATCCCTGTCAATAATTCTGTTGAATGTCATGGCTGCTGTCCTGAGTCCGGTGAAGGCTGTTAAAATCAAAAAAGCCAGTCTGAGGTCAATCATTCCACCAGCAGCAAGAAAAGCTCCGGCATATGCAAAGGGGAGGGCAAATAATGTGTGCTCAATCTTTACGAAATCCAGATAAACCCTAACCCGCATTCTGTATCACGCTCATTACCTTCTCGTGAAGCTCCCTCAGAATCTTCCTCCTGTCCTCCAT
>CAZZLE010000273.1:0-5070 GCA_964654595.1 uncultured archaeon
GATTCCGGTCATTTTCCTCACTTTTTCGTTGAGGTAAACTGCGAAGCCGTTTCCAAGCCTTCTGAGCTTCTGCAGATCCTGCAGCTTTTCGCTACCCATTAGCAGTATGAAGCTGCCAGCCTTGCTTGCAATCTCAACAGCCCGGGATCGGCATCATTCATCCAACGATCTCCTTCCAGTTTTCAATGACATATCTGTACTCAACCTTCGGCACCCTCACCACAACATCCCCAAAAACCTTCACGGGATTTCTGATCGGTGTAATTCTGGGATTTTCAAGTGCGTTTTCAACAACGTAAAGCCAGTAATAATCACCAAGCCTTGAAGCAACTATCCACTCATTGCTTGTCAGTTCTATTACACCAGTAGTTTTAAAGGACTTGACCTCGATGACTCTATCAAAGGACTCGATATCATAACCCCTAAACTCGTGTGAAACGTCTCTAATTTTCAATCTCTTTTCCTCAGTCCTTGCTCTGCTGCATTCATAATCCATCACAGCCTTCATGCCTGCAAGCTCTACGGCCCTTTTTGCGTCATAGTCCTCGAACGGGATGACGTACGCAATGCCAACAAGCTCATAGGACGGTGTAATGTTGTAGGATTCATCTATTTCCCTCAATTTCTCTCCAAGCTCATCTCTCAGCTTTTTCATTCTGGTCTGTGTACTTTTTAGGAGACTGCCGTAATGAGGGGTTTCAGCCTTCCTCTTTTCATACTCCCTCGCTTTTGCTTCGAGCTTTGCGATTTCTTCTGAATAAAAAGAAATTACAATAGACTTCGACTTTTCCTTAATCTTATCGAGCTTTCTGAACGTGTTTTCGGCATCTAATAGAGCAATCTCTGATATTTTCTTTTCCAGTTTTTCTGCAATTTCCACCACTTTTCCAGGTTTTGGCACTTCATCTTCAACTTCACAGGGCTCAAGATCCCAGACGATTTTTGGATCGACTACAGAACCATCTTCAGCTATACCAACAAATCTTCCATATCTCTCCTGTCCTTTTCCATCAATTACAGAAACTCTGAAGAAGAAAATGAAACCTTTAAAGTACGGATGCCTGAAAATGCTGACCCTATCCTTCATTGCAGCTTTAATCATCGCCATGACAGCCCTATTTCCGAGTGCGAGGTATGGAAAGGTCGTCTTTAGTGCAGTCTCTCTTGAAAAAGTTCCTTTAATAACACCTCTTTCCATTTCATATGCAATGTCTCTTGGCAGAACGATTTCGTATATTTCACCCCCCACTCTTTTAACATGCCCTCCTCTGTGGTTAACGAAAATTTCAACGAATCTCTTTACTTCATTTTCGTCGATGGCTTCTCTCCCAATTTTTCTTATATCTTCAAGTTTTGTTCTGTCAAGCTTGTGTCCTGCCAAGAGGTTATCTATTTTTTCAAGTATCTCTCTCCTTCTTTCCACAATATCGTCGAGCTTTCTGATTTCAGCCTCCCACCTCTCTCTCGGAACCCTTAGGAGCTCTTCGAAAAGTTCATTCAGGTCCTTTTCAGAAACAAGTGTGCCTAAAACATCATAAACTCTATATCCAAGAGCCTCTTTTATGTTCTTTATCTTATCGAGAAGTTTGGAGAGGATGTATCCGTCAAGGGTGTCTTTTATGACAAAGTTGTAGTAGAAAACTTTTTTCTCCTGTCCAATCCTGTGGATTCTCCCCATTCTCTGTTCAAGTCTCGTTGGATTCCATGGTATATCGTAGTTTATCTCAACGTTGCTAAACTGCATGTCAATTCCCTCTCCAGCAGCATCTGTGCAGACCATTATTTCTGCACCATTTGGATCTCTGAAGTGTTCAAGCACCTGTTTTCGGCTTTCAATGCTCATCGAGCCATCTATAGTCGCAACCTTGTATTTCAGGGACAGTATTTTCGACAGGTACGTTAAGGTGTCCCTGTACTCCGTAAAAACTACGATTTTTGCACCACTATCGGAGGACTTTATTCTCTCTATCCATTCAAGAAGTGTTTTAAGTTTTGAATCTCTGTCACCGATCTCACTAATTTTTTTTAGAATTGCCGATATTTCCTTGAACTCCTCGGGAAGGATAAGTTTGTCAAGCAGTTCTTGCTCTTTTTTATCCCTCTCTTCCTCGTCAAATTCCTCCTCCGCCTCTTTCAGGTCCTTTATAATCTTCTCAACGTCCACAGAGGTGCCGCGACCCATTCTCCTGAGTCTGTTTTCAAGAGAAACTTTTAATGCATAAAAGGAGGAGGAAGCTCTCTTCCTCAGTATTATTCCCAAAAACCTTACAGAGTTTATCTCACGGCTGTCCCCGCTGAGTTTTGCTTTATACAGTTTTCTTGCTATAAACTCGTCGAGCATTTCGTGAATTTCTAACTCTTCTCTTGAAAGTGGAACCTCAACTGTCTTGCTCTCCCTCGGCGGAAACACCTCTTTTCCGTCGATAGTGACAACGTGATCTTTTAGATTTCTGATTATTAGATGCCTTGCAGATTCGATATCCGTTATGTAAGGGTCAAGGAGCCTCAATCTCTCAATAAAATCCTCGTCATCCCCTCTGTGTGGTGTTGCGGTTAGGAAGTACATGTACTTGGTTCTTTTTGCGAGAACCTGTCCAAGCCTGAACCTGTCAGTACCCCTGGAAAGCTTATGCGCCTCATCAACAACAACAAGGTCAATACTTGCATTTTCAAGCAGATTGAGGAAGTGATCCTGCTTTAATGTGTCCATAGATGCAACGAAGCAGAATTCTTCCCTTCTAAACGGATCCCCGTGTATTCTCAGGTACGCTGAATCGAGAAACTCCGCCTTAATTTCGAACCTGTTCTTCAGCTCATCCAGCCACTTATCAACCAGAGCCTTAGGGACAACGAAAAGCATTCTCTTCACAAGCCCCCTTGCAACAAGCTCGCTTGCAACGAGAGCTGCTACTATAGTCTTACCCAGCCCGACTTCATCGGCGAGTAAAATGCGAGGCTGATCGAGCATCAAAGTTACTTCATCGATCTGGTGGGGAAATATTTCAACTTTTGTTGAGGAGGCCAGTACGTAGGGGTTGAATTTGTATTCAGTGTCCAGTCTGTAGGCATCCATAGCCAGAATAAAGTCTACTGGATCATCTATTTCACCTTTTACAAGCCTGTCAATCACATCTATCTCTTCGACTTCGCTTAGAGGATACCAGAAGATTTTCCCCTGTGCAAGGATTTTGGCAAAGCCATCCCTTACTTCGAGAACTATTCCCTCCATATCTCTGACTTTGACTTTCCTGTAGAGCATGATCGTTCATCCCCCGTTTCTCACTCAACTTAGGAAATCTTCAAGCGTATATGTACCCCTCTTTACGAATTTTCCTTTCAGCACGTCCTGTATATTTTTGAGGATGTCAAACTCCTCTTTATCCTTTGCACTGAACTTCACACCCTTGTTCTGCTTTATTGAATAGCTTTTCACAAGAAGGGTGACTATTCTCTCTATGTCAGCGGGCCTAAAGTTATCGTATCTTTCAAGCGTGGTTTTTACAGCTGATACGCCTTTTTCAGCCGCCAGCTTCTCAAGGAATAGCAGTTGCTGGTAGATGTTGTCTCTTGAAACATTTTCAGGTTTTGAGGGTAGTTCAGCCTCCTTAAAGCTCAGCAGTGAAATTCCCTCTTTTCCTCTCCTTATGAAGCTTTTTAGATTGTCGATCTTCACACCGTATGCCTTTGATAGCTTGAGGGCCTCATCTGCCAGTAAAGAGCCACCGTAGAATATTTTTGAGACTAGGAGGAATGAAGCTTCTGGACCAAGTGATGACGGCGTTCTCCCGGTCAGCTTTCTGACTATCTCTCTGAGTATCAGGTCTCTGGCGTCCTTTATCAGGTTTTCAAAATCGGGTTTAAAGTTTGGATCGTAGCTCTTAATCGTTGTGTACTGGGTTAAAACTTCGAGAACTTTTCCATATGTCATTATCAGCAGATCGGTTATGGGAATTTCGAGGAGCTCGTCTTCGGTTTTTATCCTGTCGAGGAGGTCCCTGATCTCGGATTCAACCTTTGGGATTAACGTTTCGTAGTAGGCTCCTTTTTCTTCTGTTATCTTTCTGCAGGAAACAACAATAGAGCTCATGAAAGATGTTTTCCCTCTTGCAAGGACGTTCGATATGCTTTCCGTGTGGACTACATAGCTCGAGGTTATTCTGAACCTTGCGTCTCTGAGAATTTCGAGAAGCATGTTCCAGGCTTCGGGGCTTGAGTGAGCAAATATCACAACCAGCAGGCCGTCATCTTTCAGGGTATTGGAGATGTTCCTGAATGCCCTCTTCATCCCGTTGATGTAGAAAGTTTTTGCGAGGTTAAGATCACCGAATCTTCCCCTGCTCAAAACGAGGTCTTCATCTACCGGTGTCGGCTGCGGTAGCTCAGGGTAATAATCCTTTAAAGCCCTGTACATCCAGACGTAGAAGAACTCGCTGAGTTCACCGTAGGCAACGTCATCGAGGTATGGGGGATCTGTGATAATTAAATCGGCCTTTGAGAGATTGCTTGGATTCAAAACAGATCCGAGCTTTACCTCTATGTTGCCGTTTAGCCTTCCATTCGCAACGAATTTTATCCCCTTTACGATGTTGTTTAAAATGTTGTAGAGGGATCCGCGGGCTTTTTCGAATGGGTTGACTTCAACAAAGTTGTAAACCATGCTGGGGCGTCTGAACGCAAGAGCAGGCTCACTCTCAAGTCTTCCAGCATTCCAGTGAGCACTTATAGAATTATTGTCAACATGATTGCAGAGCATTAAAGTGAGATAAGTTGCAATAACCCTGGCGTATTCTTGATCCTCGATTTCCCTCGCAATCTCACGGATGTTTTTCAGTAAAGTTATCATTACGAGGAGCTGTCTCTCCGTGAAAACCTCATACCACTTTTTTAAACCATAATTCGTAAGTCTGAATAATTCGGACTCTTTTAGATCTTCGGTAGGAATCAAATCCTCTTCCAGAAAGCTGTCCCAGTTCTCTTTTAGGTATTTAGCTGCCTCCTCAAAGTTTCTGCGATCTTCTTCACTCGGAAGCTCAAAATCCTTTCCTCTCTTGTTTCTAACAACGACGGCAA
>CAZZLE010000274.1:0-2152 GCA_964654595.1 uncultured archaeon
GTTCAGTTAAATTTAAATACAGTGAGTTTGATTATCATAGTCAAGATGATTGAGTCTTGCGAAGTTGGGGGAAGGCAGTTTGCTGCGAGTGCAGAACTTGCTGTGGTGATTTGGAGGGATTGCAATGTATAGTTCAGGCACGGTAGCAATACTGTTATTATTTACAGCAGTAATAGTCCTCCTCTCCTCGCGAAGATATTATCCCAAAATGAAATCCTACGCCGAGCTAATATTGGTCCTACTGTGCATGGCTGCCGTAATAATCAACATGGCTGCTGTAGAAGGCTACATGAAAATCATATCCTACATGGCTCTCGGACTGTTGGCAATAATACTGCTGTGGGTGCTGAAGAGAGTTTTTCGGAGCAGAACCGAAAACCGGATGGGGTAAAAATAGCGGAGAAAAAATGACCTGCGTGAGAAGCTGACGAGGAGAAAATGTTAAAAATATGCAGAAAAGAGTTTTAACGATGAAAGGAGCCATAGGTAAGATTTACGGTGAAGCTTCACCATTTGAGTTCAACTTTGTTATATTCAACCAGAAACAGGTAAAGAGAGGAGACTATGTTAAGGTCTGGAATGATGTAGATGGCTGGGTTGTTGCCTATGTAGACAGCATCGTTGCCAAGTCTAACGTCAGGAGCAAGGAGATTAAGGAGATCTCGGACAGCCAGAATGAATTTTTTATTGGGAAGGCCATTGTTCTTGGAAAGAGGGAGGACGGAAGGTTGAAGGTTCCGAGAAGTCCTTTCGTTCCGGGAGAGAGCGTATTTCTTGCCGAGGAGAAGCTGATAGCCGAAGTTCTCGGGTTAAGCGAGGATGGTGTCTATATCGGCCTTCTTGGCGATACGGGTGTTAAGGTTAAGCTTGATCCAAACAGTCTTGTTCAAAAGCACGTTTGCATTCTTGCAAAAACGGGAAGTGGAAAGAGCTACACTGCAGGTGTAATTATAGAAGAACTGCTGGATCAAAACGTTCCACTGCTCATCATCGACCCACATGGCGAGTATCACTCCATGAGGTATCCAAATGAAAATATTGAGAGTGACTTCGGTGTTAAGCCGAAGGGCTATGAAGAGCAGATAAGAATACTTGTACCTCCAATATCACCATTCGCAGACAGAGCTGACGGTCTGCTTGTGCTCGACGGTGTCAATCTTACCGCAGAAGAAATCATTGAGCTGACGGGTTTGAAAAATCCCACTGCTCAGGCTTTGCTTTACCAGGCACTGAAGGAGCTGAAGGATGACGATTACACAATAAAGGATATTATAGAAGAAGTTGAGAAAATAAAGCACAACGGAAAATGGACCCTTCTGGGAGCTCTGGCGAAGGTTGAGGAGTCTGGACTGTTTGGAGAGAAACCAACTGACCTTAAACAGCTTCTTCAGCGTGGAAAAGCAACCATACTTGATTTGCGAGGAGTTGATCCTGCCTATCAGGACCTAATAGTTTCGAGAGTCTGTACCAAGCTGTTCGAGCTTAGAAAGAAGGGCGAGGTTGAGCCGGGAATGATCGTGATTGAAGAAGCCCATAACTTCATCCCTGAAAGGGGATTTGACAGGGCTGTTTCGACGGGAATACTGAGAACAATAGCCAGTGAGGGCAGAAAGTTCGGTTTGGGTTTGATGGTGATCAGCCAGAGACCCGCGAGAGTGGACAAAAACGTGATAAGCCAGTGCAACACCCAGATAATTCTCAGAGTTACAAATCCAAACGACATAAACGCAATTAAAAACGGAGTGGAGGGCATAACTGCAGAGATGGTGGAGGAGATCAAACGTCTTCCGCCGGGACATGCAATGATTGTCAGTCCCGAGCTTGAGAGACCCGTAATAGTGAGGGTCAGAAGCAGAAAGAGCAAGCATGGGGAAGCTGTTAGTGTAACAAAGCCAAGAGAGGAGGAGAAGCCAAGGAGTAAAAAGAAAGACGAAAAAAGCAAGGAAAAAAAGGAAAAGAAGGGTTTCCTGAAAAGGCTTTTCGGCTAATCCACATCAACAAGTTCAACTGCGTAATTTCCTACACTCACGTATGGTTTTTCAGCTCTTTCACTTTTTCTTAGAAGCTGTCTCCTTACATGCCTGACTTTCTCTCCTGCAAGAAGTTCAGCAACGCTTACACCGTATGCTTTTGAAAATGCTACAACTGGGGT
>CAZZLE010000275.1:0-1729 GCA_964654595.1 uncultured archaeon
TGGGTGATCCAGCCATTCTCAGGATTATCATGCCTCAGGAAATGTGGTTTTATGTACTTAAACTTCGGATTGAAAATTTCAAAGGCCCTGTCAACGAATAGTCGCCACACGCCATCGGCCTCGGCATTCCTGCTGAACCGCTCTTCCGATCTCCAGTTCCAAGAATGTCTTTTTAACTTCCGGTAATATCCTTTTTGCTCACCAGCAAAGGTTTTTAATGATGGTGTTTTAAAAGCTTCATGAAAGTTCTCGTTGAAAAGGTTGAGGGCTACGGTGAGGCGAGAAAATTCGTTGACAGGGCCTTTGAAATTTTCAATCCTAAGTTTAAGTACATAAAACCAAATTTCCTGAAGCATGATAATCCTGAGAATGGCTGTATCACCCATCCTGAACTCATTAAGACTGTTGTTGAAACTGCGAGGAGCTATGGTATAGAGCCAGTAATGATGGAAGGAGGTTTTTACAGAAAATCCGCATCAAAGTGCTTTGCAGAATTTGGGCTTGACAGTTTTGTTGAGTGCGTGAACCTAAACGAGGATGATTTTGTGGAAGTTGAGATAAAAGGTGAAGTTCTGAGGAGTGTTAAGGTCGCAAGATCGGCAATGGATGCTAAAAAGAAGGGCTACATCTCGGTTCCGAAAATGAAAGTCCACCACCTTACGAAAGTTACGCTCGGTATAAAGAACAACATGGGCTTTCTCAAGAAGCCTGCGGTATACATGCATCCTGGAATTCACAGAAAGCTTGTAGATTTGCTTGAGTTTTTCCAGCCGACGCTAACAATCGTGGATGGAGTAATTGGGGGAACGAGTTCGGAGATGAGCACTAAACCCGTAAAACATGGTGTTCTCGTTGCTGGGGACAATGTTATTGCTGTGGACATCGTTTCGGCAAAACTCATGGGCTTCCGGCCAGAAGAAGTGAGGCACATAAGATACGCCATGGAGAGGTTCGGTGTCAGTGAGGATGAAATAGAGGTGATATCTAATCCCGGCATTGAGAAACTCGTCAGGACTGATTACAGACTTTCCATCACCAGCAGATTTCTGGGCAGGTTTGGTATCTGATTTTTGATTGCTGAACAGTTTAGGATACCAAACACATCCTGACATTTTGAGACTCATATCTTTTTAGCTATGATCCAGAAATCAAGTCGTGTTACGGTACTCTCGATTTTCAACCCCTCTCCTTCAATGATGCAACGAATTTCATCAATACTTTTGAGATTTCTCCATTTTTTCAACAGGTTTTCCGCATATTCCACTCCAAAGATTGCAGAAAGAAATGCACTCAGCGGAATCTTCAGGTAATCTGGAACGGCTGGATTTAGATCTGCAATTGCGATTGTACCACCCTTTTTTAAAACCCTTCCCGCTTCTTTTATTGCTCTTTCCACTTCAAGCTCGTGCAGGGCAAAGCAAAGTGTTACGAGATCGAAAATTTCGTTTTTGAATGGCAGACTCATGGCGTCTCCGAGAATACCTTTTGAAAGCCTGCACATTTCAATGGATAAATCTATGTTCACAACCTGTACATTGAAGATTTTCTTCAACTCTTCCCCGAGCGTTCCCGGACCGCTGCAGATGTCCAGCATAATTTCAGGCCTTGCAAATTTTGAGATCTCGTTAGCAAAAATTCTGTAGTACCAGCGGTTGATTTCTGACCATGTACGATATTTTTCAGCAATTTCGTTCCACATACTATCCGAGCACCTCTTCTGCCAGCTCAA
>CAZZLE010000276.1:0-8313 GCA_964654595.1 uncultured archaeon
TCTTCCAATACCCCTTTCCCTCATCAGCTGAATTAACTCTGCCTCAGTTAGAGGCATAACTTTCGGAACGGTTTTGATTTCTGCCTTAACCCTGAATGTCCCCTCTGGTAGCTCATTTTTAACCCAGACTGATTTGTAAAGCTCATATGCTCTTCCTTCAGCTTTTACCACCCTTTCCTCTTCAACACTTTTTCCGCCAAAATTTATGGAGTATTTCCTTACAACCACCTTAAACGGTCTGCACTGAGAGGCCATGAAACGCCTGAAAATAAGGTCATAGAGGGCGAGATGCTCTCTTCTTATGTTCTCAACCAGCAGCACCCCCTCCTGAATGAACCTCTGAACGTCATCTCTTGTAAGCGCCCTTGTGGGTCTTATACACTCGTGCGCCCCTCCATCCCCCCACTCCCGTGCGAAGAAATCCTCCTCAAGATAATCCTTGGCTATATTCAGCCCTGCATCACTCACGCGGGTTGAGTCGGTACGGTGGTATGTTATCAGACCATTCTCAAAGAGTTCCTGAGCAACTTGCATGGTCTGCTTAACAGAGAACTTTAAAATTCTGTTTGCATCGCTTAGCATGGTTTCTGTGGTGTAAGGAGGTAGAGGAGTTCTCAGCTCTTCTCTCTCCTCAACAAGCTTTACTGTAATATCGAACTCACTCTCATCATGCTCAAGAACCAGGTCAAAATCGCGGAGAATTGCGATTTTCTTTTTCCCTCTCGACTCATTGTATCTGCTAATTATCCAGCCAAGAACGGGAGTTTGAGCTCTTCCAGCAGAGAGGTTGCGATTGTTGAACCTCTCCCAGAGTTTCTGGCTCAAAACAAATCCGATCCAGCGATCCTCTATCCTCCTTACCACCTGTGCCTTCACAAGGTTTTCATCCACATCGCGCAACGATTCAAGAGCCCGCAGAACTGCTCTTCTCGTAACTTCGTGAAATTCTGCTCTCTTAATCACACCGCAACCCGAAAGGAGGTTTCTGAGGTCCCAAGCTATCTTCTCTCCTTCCGTATCCGGGTCTGTGCCGATTATAATAAATTCAGCATCATGTGCGAGCTTTCTTAGAGCATTAATTCTGACCTTTGAATCGTCTATCTCGCTTTTTCCACACTTAGGACAGATCTCTCGCTCTTCGGTAAACTGATAATTGCATGCTCTGCACCTCTTTATGGAAGAATATACTGGCACGAATTTTCCGTTTACAATCACACCGTGAAATCCTCTATTTGTGATTAGATCCACAACATGTCCGATGCTTGCTGTAACCATTAACACGAACTTCTCCATCGGTATCTCGTAAACAACAGCCCCTTCCAGAACCTTCACACTCGGCTTTCCAAAAAAGCGTGAAATCTGCCTCGCCTTTGTCGGGCTCTCAACGATGAAAAGAGCCGGCTTTATCAGGTCGAACTCCTGTCTCCTCCTGTACCTGTCCCTGCTTTCATCGAGCTCTCTTGACAGACTTTTGAAATCAATTCTGTCAATACTCTTGAACTCGATATCGTAGAGCTTTGCCCTCTCCAGAAAAGCTGAAAGGATCTCGGCATCATCTTCAAGCAGGAAGCTCGCACCCTTTGTCATTCCCCCGGCAAAGAGTCTTGAAGTTCTGCCGGAACCCTGAATGTATGTCCTCAGGTCCGGAAAAATCACCTCTCCTTCTCTGACAACAACATCCTTCACCCGAGGCTTTTCCTTTCCCATCACTCTTTTCAGGATTTCTCTTAACTCTTCAGTGTGCTTCTCAACAGCCGGCAAAATGTTCTCAATCTCCTTAACATTGCGGTAGAGGTGAGCGAGAAGCCTGAGCATCTGAGGGCTCAGAGAATCTATATCTTCAACGGTAACTCTGAAAACCGGACATCCAACAAATACTGCAAATCTTATCCTTTCCGGTAAATCAAGACCTCTGATGAGTGTTCCGTAATAGTGTGCCGTTCCGATAAGGTGATCTATTTCTCCATTCACAAACCTTTCAAAGTCACTCTTTCTTTTAGAAGTTACAATACCAACTCTGAACTCATCCTTGAGTGATTTGTGAATTTTTTCCGCCTCTTCAGCTGTTCTGGTATAAATTATCCCTCCTGTTCCAAGTTTTTTGAGTATTGCTGCAACTGTTGCTATGCTTTCGTCATTCACCGCAACATCCTCAACGTTTCTTACTGTAATCTTGGAAGAGCCTATGTCGAAGTTCAGCAGTTTTCTGAAAAGCTCAGCCTTCTTTCCCTTCTTTGCAGTAGCTGTGGAGACCATCAGACATCCTCTTGCACTGCCCTTCCACGTTTTTGAGTCATAATAGAAACCAAGCAAGTTAAGAATTCTGTCGACGTTCTTTGAAGCTTTCAGGATTGCGTCAACGTCATCAACAAAGATGAAATCGAAATAGCCCATCTCACCGTGATGTCTCGAAAGAAACTGGGTTGTGGTTATTACGATTCTGTAGCTGCTTATATTCTGCATAAAGTTATCTTTCTCAGCTTTTGAAAGCTTTCCGTGATAGTAGCCCAGGATTTTTTCATCAATTTCCAGACCAGCTTTTTTTGCGTAGTTCTTTATGATTTCAGCTGCCTGAATCACAAGCAGAGAAGTTGGAAAAACGACGTAGCACCTTTTCCCCTTCAGGCTGAGAAAGAGGGACATTGCCAGACCAAATGAGGTTTTACCCACCCCCGTTGGGGCTGTTGCGGCAAAGCTTTCATTTCTCAGTATTCTTCTGGCCCACATTTTCTGTATTGCTCTCGGCTCACCAACACATTTTTTGAAAAACTCAACAAATTCTTCAAAAAGATAATCTTCTGGCCTTAAACACAGATTCTTTCCTTTTCTGAAACACTCATGTCTCTCAATCTCATCACTCTGCAGATCTCCACCACAAACCGGACAGAGATTCGAGTAAACCGCGGGAATCATTGAACTGAATGGGAGAAAAAAGATAAAAAATTAATCCCCGAGGGGTTTTGTGGAAGCTGCAATAATAGGCGGTGGTCCGGCAGGTAGCATGGCTGCAATTTTGCTCGGCAAAAAGCATGAAGTTGCACTTTTTGAAGAACACCAGACAGCAGGTTTTCCTGTCCAGTGCGCCGGATTGATCAGCGATAAATGCTACCAGAAACTTAAGGAATACTGCAATGCAAGGAAAGCTCTGGAGGGCAGAGTTAAGGGAGCCTTTTTCTTCTCCCCCTCCGCAAATTTCATTATTGAGGGAAGAGGTGACGCTGTGGTTGTTGAGAGAAAAATGCTTGATACACTGCTTTTTGAGAAGGCTGCAGAAAATGCAGAAGTTTTTGTAAAGGAAAAGGTTCGGTTTGATGGGTTCATGATCAAGACCCCTCTGAGGGAACTTCTGGCTGAAAAAATAATCGGTGCAGATGGTGTTAGCTCTACTGTAAGCAGAGAGTTCAACTTCGCAAAACCGGGATTTTACACTGCAGTTCAGTTTGAAATGCGGTTTGAGGCTCTTGATGAAGAGTACGTGGAGCTTTACTTTGGAGAGAACTGGAGCGACTCTTTTTTTGCCTACGCAATACCCCTTGGAGACACGGCAAGAATAGGTGTTGTCAGCAGAAGCAATCCTGTGCATTACCTGAAAAATCTGATTGAAAAGCATCCATCAGTTTCAGGCAGGGTGAAGGGAGGTGTAATCGAATTAAACGTTGGGGCGATTCCTGACAGGCTGGTTAAATTTTCAAAAGAAAGGGTTGCATTGATTGGTGATGCAGCAGGAATGGTTAAGCCCTACACCGGAGGAGGGCTTTACTATCTGCTCGTGGCCGCTGAAATCCTCGCTGAATGTTTTCCAGACCTCGAAAAATACGAGAAGAGGTACCTGAGCAAAATGGGAAATGAGTACAGATTCGGATATCTCATAAGAAAAATTTATTCTTTTCCTGACGAGAAGCTGGAACAGCTCTTTTCTTCAATGAGTGACCTTGATCTTTCAGGAGTGCACATGGACACCCCCTCAACTCTGATCAAAAGAGCTGCTGAAATTTCCCTGAAGCTCCTGAGAAGACCTTCTCTTGCCTTTTATGTTCTCAGAAATTTAATCTAACCTTATCAAAACATACTCTCCGTCTTTAACTTCGGGGATAACCTTTCCATTCCTCACCATCACCCTCTCGAATTCCCCATTCCCGAGCTTTTGAACGAGATTTTCGTAGAATTCATAAAGCTTTACAATTTCCTCTCCCTTCTCAGTCAGAACTGTTTTCCCACCACCTCTTCCACCCTTTTCGCTCTCCACGACCTTTCCTGCAGCCTCCTCCATTTTCCTCAAGTACCCCCAGACGTATCTGTAGGACATCCCAAGCTTTTTGCTTGCTCCTAAAATGGAGCCCTCTTCACTTATGGCTTTTAAAATGGCAACACCCCCTTTCCCCGCGACGTGCTTCTCATCCTTTTCAATCCATAGTCTGAATTTAATGTCCATAAAAATCTTCAGGATGCACTTTAATTTTCTTTTCTCCCTATCAGGTTAAAGTAGACGTTTTCAAGTCTTGGAACCTCTCTTTCAATCTCAAGCACCTTTCCTCCTTGCTCCTTAACTTTTTCAACAAATTCAAGTAACTCATCTATCTCCGACAGTTCCAAAGTTCCACTTTGCCCGTTGATGGAGTAATAAACCCGATAAGTGGTGTTCTGACCAATTAACCCAGCAAGACTTCCCGAATACAGAACCCTGCCACCCTTCATCACCACAACCCTGTCAGCGATTTTCTCGACATAGTACATGTTGTGAGCTGAGAAAACAATTATCTTTCCCTCCTCTGCCAGCTCTTTCAGCAGCTCAGCAATGCTAAGTGAGGTTGTTGGATCAAGCCCTCCAGTTGGTTCATCGTAAATGAGCACCTTGGGGTTATGGAGAAGTGTTCTGGCTATGGAAACTTTCCTCTTCATACCTTTTGATAGCTCTGAAATGTACTTATCCGGAATGTCCAGCCTTCTGAGAAACCTGTCAGTATTCACCGTAACACCGTAAATGTCAGCAAAGAGGTTAAGGTATTCGGAAACTTTCATGCTGTCGTAAAGGGCATCTATTTCTGGAAGATATCCAATAATTTTCTTCATACCCTCATCAAAATTTCTGCCGAAGTACTTTACCTCTCCACCATCCGGTTCTATCAAACCGGCCAGAATTTTCAGAGTAGTTGATTTACCGGCACCATTCTCACCAATAATGCCCAGAATTTCCCCCTTCTTCACTGAGAAGCTAACTCCCTTTACAGCCTCAAAGCTCCCGTATTTTTTTACGAGGTTTATAACCTCGATCACCACTTGCTGTTGACTCCGGAAGATATAAAGTTTAATAGTTGCAGGACAAAAATACAAACATGTGGAAAAAAGTTGCTGAAAAGTTCGATAAGTATCCATCTCAAATTGCTGTTGCAAGAGAATTTCTGAGACTCGGTATTTCAGTCAGAAACGGGAAGGCTTACTGTGACAAAATAGAGCTTGTCCCAACCAAAATTGCTGAAGCAATTGGAGTTGACAGAAAGGTCGTTCTCGCAGCCATTCAGAACATCGAGAGTGATGAGGAGCTGAGAAAAGTCTTTTCGACACTGAAGCCAGTTGCAAACATCGCTGAGGTTGCGAGAATTCTCGGGTTTGGAGTTCTTGAGGTTTATGCGGAAAGTCAAAAGGTTGGTATCGTGGCCGGCGTTGCCTCAGCCCTTGCAAGAGCTGGCATATCCATAAGGTACATTCTTGCAGAAGATCCGGAGCTCAGCGTTGAATCAAAGCTCACGGTTGTGACTGAAACGAAGATTCCGGGTGCTGTTGTGGAGGAAATTCTCAAGGTTGATGGAGTGGAGAAAGTGCTGATAAGTTAAGAATAAATACACCTGCAGAATTTTGCTATCATGCGAAAAAGTCTGCTGATCCTGATTCTTTTAATTGCCGTGGAGGTTTCCAATGCAGAAGGTGTCTCGGTAAGCTACCAGGTCTCGCCGCAGATTCTCCTTCCCGGAGATTATGCTGATGTAACACTGATACTCAAAAATCCTTCCACGTCGGATGTTAAGGTAAACTCAATTGTAGTCTCAGGAGCAAGGGCTGAACCATCAGCAATATACTCTGTAGGAACCATTCCAGCAGGTGGTAGCTACACCATGACCTTCTCGGTAAAGGGTGAGGAGATTGGAAGAAAAAATGTTCAGGTGGAGATTTCAACTGAGAACGAGACAGTTACGCAGAACATCATGATCGTAGTTGATGACAGCTTTCCCTCCCTCACCATAACCTCTCCACTCTACATGGGGGTTGTTAACGAGGTTGTGTTTTACGTCTCCTCACCAGTTGAGCTGAGAGATGTTAAAGTTGAGGCGCTATTTGATGCAGTACCTGAGACAGTCTATATCGGCGATTTTTCCGGTGGAAAGGAGGGTAAGATCAAGTTCATTCCGGATTCAGACAGGCTCAGGTTCAGGCTATCCTTCTACAACGGCAAAAACTACCACGAAGTGGAGAGGGAGGTGAAAGCAAGACTGCTTATCCCGCAAAACGTGGTGCTGAACCTGACATTGCCCTACAAAACCCTTTTCATCGGCGATGTTATTCCAATTCAGGTGGAGATTACAAATCTGAGAACCGACACCGTTTACGATATCAAAATCTCAGCCGAATCTCCTCTTGGTAGTCTTTCAGGCCCATTAAGCATTGCAAAACTTGAAAGCGGTGAGGGCAGAAATTTGAACTTCAAGTTCAGCCCGTCAAAAGCTGGAGAGGGGGAGATTGTTTTCAGAGTTGAATGCAAGGACGAATTTGGAAATGAAATTAGTTTGGAGCGAAAATCCACAATTGAGGTTCTGGAAAGCTACGCTGTAATGCTCACCAACCTTAACGTGGCAAGGGAGGGATTGAAGTACAGCATTTCCGGTGATGTGAGCAACATAGGAAGGAGCATGGTTTACAACGCTTACGCAGTGGCGGAATGTGAAGGGATCAGAGCAGATTACTTCATTGGAAACATTGACCCTTCAGATTTTGAGAGTTTCGAGATCCCGGTTGAGTGCACGGGGAATGTTAAGGTTACCGTGAAATGGTCAAACGAGATTGGGGAGAGCTTTGCCATTTCAGAAACTGTTGAAGTAAAGGGTAAAACTCAGGTTGAGGTGGAGGAGAATCCGCTACCTACTTACATCTCAATCGCCGTAGCTGTTGCTGTACTGGCAATTGTTGGCTTCATAATCTACAGACAGAGAAAATGAAGGTCGTCGAGCTGAAGAACGTTTACAAAATTTACAAAACTGAGTACTACGAGGTCAGGGCGATTGATGGAATAAGCATGGATGTTAAGGAAGGAGAGTTCGTTATTGTCATGGGGCCTTCAGGAAGCGGAAAGTCAACTTTGCTGAACCTTATAGGCTGTCTTGACAAGCCGAGTGAGGGGGAGGTGCTGATCAACGGTGTAGATACATCAAGTTTGAATGACAGCAAACTCACCGAACTGAGAAGGGACACCATAGGCTTCATCTTCCAGACTTACAACCTCATTCCAACTTTAACCGCACTGGAAAACGTGGAACTTCCAATGATCTTCAAGAGGTTGAGCAGGAAAGAAAGGGAGGAGAGGGCAAAGGAACTGCTCAGAAGTGTGGGACTTGAGAAGGAAATGAACAGGAAGCCAAACGAGATGAGCGGAGGACAGCAGCAGAGAGTGGCCATTGCAAGAGCCCTGGCAAACAATCCAAAAATCCTGCTTTGCGATGAACCAACAGGCAATCTTGACACAAAATCGGGAGAGCAGGTAATGGAAATTATAAGACACCAGAACGAAGAGCTCGGAGTTACAGTAATTCTCGTAACCCACAACCCATTACTTGCAAAATACGGAGACAAGGTGATAAGGCTCAGGGATGGGAAGATAGAGAGTGTCGAACATGTTTCTTGAGCTTGCAAAGAGGAACCTGCAGAGAGCAAAGGTAAGAAGTCTTCTTGCGGTGATAGGGATACTGATAGGTGTTATGGCGGTATCCGCAATCGGAATCTTTGGGGAAAGTCTGAAGGTTGCTGTTCTTCAGAATTTTGAAGATGTTGCAAATGAGCTCATCGTAACTCCAAATCTGCAGGAAGGATACAGGTATATTGAGGAGATGGACATAAACAGGATTAAAAAGCTCCCCGGTGTTGCTGAGGTGATTGCAGTTAAATCAGACTCGCTTCTGATTGAAACGAAGAAAAAGAAATCCTATGCCGTGATTTACGCCATGGATGAAAAAAATGTTGAGGAGATGTTCAAAGCTGAAAAAGGCACGATAAGGCTCAAGGGCAGTTGTGTCGTTGGAAAAAGACTTGCTGAGTTTGCTGAAATAA
>CAZZLE010000277.1:0-1576 GCA_964654595.1 uncultured archaeon
CCGCCGAGTAATGTGCTGAGCGATTAATTTCTGTTAATTTTTGCTTACAAAAGCGGTTGCAAAATGCTTTTGATATTACCATCACTCAAAAGAGCTCTCGTAAGGTGACTAAAAAATTAAAGCTGGAGAGATTTCAAGAGCTCCGGCGGGTTGTTCTCTTCAGCGTACTTTCTCAAATCTGCATAACCTTTCATTGCCGCATCTATGGCCTGTCTGAACACCCTTGCTCCTGCTGCAGGTTTATCCGGATGCAAGTGAATTCCGCCTCCTGCTGCAACGACAAAGTCTTTGCCCAGCGTGTTAACGAGTTCTGGAACCATGATGGGTGCTGTACTACCGGATGGCATTGGAAAACATGGTTTTATATCGTAAAATGGTTTTGCATTGCAATCAATGTACTTCTCATCCATCATCGGGACTTTCCCGTGAAGAGCAGGGTAGACAACTATGTCCGCTCCGGCAAGTCTCGGTAACTTCCCAAGTATGAGAGTGGATCTGACTCCTGAGATTGGAGAGACGTAATAAGCTCCCGCTACATCCCTTTTGGAAATGACATGTAGTAGGTTCCTATGATGTATTCATCTGGGTCAACACCCTCTGGCAAGGCTTCGGGATTTGCTTCCGGATGCTCAAATTTCTGAAATCTTAACCTTACACCAAGCTGCATAAAATCACCCCATACTTGGAAAATTTCCCTAAAATCTATCTCCCTCTTTACACTCCCATCTTCAACCTCAACTATTAGCGGAATTCTTTCAACATACATTGCCTTCAGAATCTTCTGGACAAGCTGTAAAGCATCAATTGGGGTCAATGCAGGCTTCCAGAGGCAACCTTTCCAACCCCCATCAGCATTGCCCCGATACCAGCCGGAATACCAGTGCCTTCACCCATACCCATCCCTCTTGAAGCGTTCATCTCTTTTTGACAGCATGAATGCCACTGCAAACTCCAGAGGATCAACAAACTGGTCCTGTACTTTTATGGGTGGTGGGAAGGTCAAACCAACCCTTACAAGAGTTTTGATGAGCTCAGCATACTCAGGAGGCAGGACGAGACCGAGATTTGTCACTCTCTTCCAGCGCAATTCCACTCTCTTCAAAAAGTCTGACATTTCTGAACTCTCCGTCCAGAAAAACTGGGATTTCCATCTCCATTGAATGTATGCGGTGTTTAACAACCACTGCCCTTTCTGCAGCCCCTCTCCGTGAGCATGGAGATGTCTATAGCCTCGGTTTCATCAAAGAAATGGTGGGCAGCATAAATAATTTGCAAGTAATTTGGCAAGGGCAAGTAGAAGTAGAACTTCCCATACCTATAACAGCCTTGATTCCGGATTTTTTCCATCCCCATCCATTTTTAACTGCTCCACTGTGGCATCGTGGTCATCACATACGTCAACGTAGTTAAACCCAGCCTCAATTGCCGCGTTCAGAAGCTTAGAACCGTACTGCTGAAAAAGCCGACGCAGTTTAGAATGACGTCAAAATCTTTTAAAATCTCGGAAACTTCATACACCTTACTGGCATCACATTTCTGACCTTTGCTCTCATCAAGCTGGCAAATGCTGTCAGCT
>CAZZLE010000278.1:0-12966 GCA_964654595.1 uncultured archaeon
TTGCAAGCATTGGTGGTTACACCACCATAAACATTGAAAGAGTGATTTCCCTGAACCCTGATCTCGTCGTAGCTTCTTACGGAAATGGCATAGAGAACATAGAAATGCTCAGAAGAATGGGGTTGAGGGTGATAGCCTTTGACCCAAAAACAGTTGAGGATGTTATGAAGGATATTGTTCTGATCGGAATTGCCACCGGAGAAAAGGAGAATGCCACGAGGCTCGTTAAGGAAATGCTTGAGAAAATCGAAAGGGTCAGGGAGAATGTTAGAGATAAGCCAAAGTTGAGGGTAGCGCACATTCTGTGGTATGATCCGATATTTGTTAGTGGCAAAAAAACGTTCGTTGATGATGTTATAAAGCTCTCAGGAGGCGAGAATGTATTTAATTTCGAGGGGTGGAGGGCTGTAAGCGTTGAGGATCTGATTGCAGAAAATCCAGAGGTAATACTGGTTAGCAGCGGTTCTGGAATGGGTGGTGGTAGAGATGTCATTTACGAATGGGTTTTGAGCGACAAAAGACTCAGCGGAATTAAGGCTGTTAAAGAGAGCAGAATCTGCGTTGTGGATGCTGACCTCATAGATCGTCCCTCATACAGGCTTGCCGAGGCTGTTGAATTGGTCGCCAGATGCTTGCATCCTGATGTGGTGACAGCAGGATGACTTTGAATTCCTGTATACCTGCCGATTATTTTTTATTCTAAAAATATCCTCCAACAGAGACTCTCATTCCCCTCCTTTCCAGAATTGCTGCAAATTCGGTGGCAAGCTTCTCAGCATTTTCGACCATTCTTGGTATTTCCGGGATGTATCTTCTACCCAGCAATCTGTATTTGTCCCTCGCTAAGGAGTGGTATGGTAGAAGATCGACTCTCTCAGCTCCAACACTCTCCAAAATACTTAAGTAACCCTCGAAATCCTCGTATTCGAAGTTGTAATTAGGAATAACAGGTATTCTGACTACAACTTCTGCTCCACTGTCAACAAGTTTTTTGAGATTCAAGAGTATGATCTTATTGCCATTTCCGCACATTCTTTTATGCCTGTCATCCCTGTAATCCTTCAAATCGTAGAGGAAGAAATCCACAAAAGGTATGGTTTTCTTAATAATCCTCCATTTTGTGTAACCAGAAGTGTCAACAGCGGTGTTTATCCCCCTGCTCTTGCAGGCTTCCAGAAGTGCAAGAAGAAATTCTGGCTGAAAGTAAGGTTCACCGCCTGAAAACGTTACACCTCCTCCGGATTTCTCATAGAATACTCTATCCTTTTCAACAAAGGTGATAACTTCCCCAACTGAAACATCTTTTCCGAATACCTCAAGTGCCCCACCGCTGCATACCTCGACACATCTCCCACATCCATCGCACAGCTCTCTTTTTATGTATATCTTTCCCTCTATCACTTCAATTGCACCTTTGTCACAGACTTCAGCGCATTTATAACATGACAGACATTTTTCAGTTTTGTATCCGACCTCTGGCTCGAACTTCTGCGACTCTGGATTATGGCACCAGACACAACGGAGAGGGCACCCTTTCAGAAAGACTGTTGTTCTTATTCCATAACCATCGTGAATCGAGAACCTCTGTATCCTGAATATTCTGCCCTTCATAGCCTGCATGAAACCCTGCGAATTATCTCGTCCTGTACAGGTTTTGAAAGTTCCACAAAATACGCACTCCATCCAGCTACTCTCACAAGAAGCCATCTGTACTTCTCTGGCTCTTCCTGAGCCTTTTTAAGAACGTCTTCCTTCAAAATGTTGAACTGAACGTGCATGCAGCCCAAATCAACAGCACTTTTGATCAGGGCTTTTATGACCTCTACACCCTTTGAACCGAGTACGTCTTCACTCAGATTTATCGTCAGCGAAGCTCCATTGGGTATCTTTGTGTAGTTTATTTTTGAAGCTGATCTAATCACAGCAGTAACTCCTTCCCTGTCCATCCCGGATGATGGGCAAACACCTGGATTTAGAGCTTCTCCACTTTTCCTACCAGATGGAAGTGCTGAAGTAAAGAATCCAAATCCAACGTTTGTGGTCATGGGGTAGCAGCCAGCAGTAAAATATCCTCCCCTGAAGTTTCTATGCTTGTTGACCTCATCGCAGTAGTATTCAAGAACCATCCTCGTGTATCTGTCTGCTCTATCATCATCGTTGCCGTACTTGGGGCTTTCAATCAAGATTCTCCGAAGCTTTTCATCGCCAACAAAGTTTTTCATGCATGCTTCAATTATCTCCTCCATCGTATATCCTGCCTCTAAAGCTCTTTCAATGGCTGCAAATGAATCTCCGACATCAGCAACGCCAACAGCCTGTATTCCTGTGAAGTTGTACAGCGCTCCACCTCT
Organism: uncultured archaeon; assembly: GCA_964654595.1. Taxonomy (GTDB): domain Archaea; phylum Halobacteriota; class Archaeoglobi; order Archaeoglobales; family Archaeoglobaceae; genus Archaeoglobus. The sequence continues at coordinate 2,352 of CAZZLE010000278.1, forward strand.
CGTTACATCTGTACCTTTTTCAAAGCAGTTTTCAATGCAAAGGGATAGTAGCGGCGTTGGTTTGACTTCTGCATTTGCATAGTTGAGAACATTACTTCCTTTTACAACAAGTTTTATTATATGTGAAAGCTGTTTTTTAAAATTCTCAACCAATTCTTCGAGTGTTTTTGGTCTCTTTGTCTTAACACCAAACTCATAACCAAACTGAACGTCTTTACCCTCATTCATCGCGTATTCCAGAGCTTTGGCAACATTTATCAGGGCTGCATCGCTAGAAGTGAAGCTGTTACCAAAGGGGGCTATTTCCACACAGCCCACTGTTGTGTAATTCCAGGCATCTGCATCTCTCACACCAACGGCTCTTAGGGCTTCAACTGCAACCTCGTCATTGAACAAAGCCACAGCGTTACAACCTGAAGCTATAACTTCAGCAAGTTTAACCAGAAATTCTTCTGGAGTTTTTTTGCTCACCCTCACATGGACATTTGGCTGCCTAAGCCTGAGCCTGTTCGTAACCTCAAGCATCAGATACGTCAGTTCGTTCGTGGCATCTCTCCCATAGATATCACACCCTCCGATTGTTAAAGCCTGATTAGTCGACTGGCCGCTGAAGAACAGCTCAAGCAAAGAGTCAAATGGAGGAACTATTTCATTTGTCTTAACCCAGAGATTCGCAAGAATTTCAAACGCTCTCTGCTTGTCAATCCTGCCATCTTTCAGATCCCTGTAGTAATAAGGATAGAGATACTGGTCAATTCTCCCCATTGAAATAGCCTGCTCGTAATTTTCCTGATGAAGGGCGGATTGAACAAACCATACAAACTGAACAGCTTCCCAGAAACTCTCTGGTTTCTCAGCCGGAACTTTTCTGCAGATATCGGCAATATTTAAGAGTTCATTTTTTCTCGTTTCATTTTCAGTCTCTTCTGCGAGCTTCTCTGCGAGTTCAGCGTATCTAAGAGCATAATTAATCATTGCTTCGGAAACTATTCTCGCTGCAAGATAAAATCCATATTTTTCCCCATCATGAACGCCATTTTCCTCAAGCTCTTTGATTCTCTTCTCACTTTCCATCAGAAACCATCTGAAGCCCCTTCTCATCAAAAATGGATAATTTATTGCTACATGGGAAATTCCGGCAAGTTCGGTTAGAATGAAGACTGAACCAGTATAAAGAACGCTCATGATATCTGGCATTAGAGGATACGCAAAAGTCCCAATAGTTCTATTCTGCCAGTAAGGAGCTATCTCTTCCTTGAGGATTCTGGCATCCTCTTCATCAAAAACCAACCTGTTTGTTTCTCTTTTGGGCAAAGTATCAAGTTCATTTATCAATCTGAGACCCACACCTTCTGGAAAAAGAATTGCTCCCGGAGGATTAGGGAGCATGGTTCCAACGATTAACTCGCTGTCAAGTATCTGAACAGGTATGTTCTCAAGAATGTATTTCAGAGCCTTTGCCTGCCTCAATATCATTGGTTCTCCTTCAGTATGCTTCATTGAATCAGTATACAGCTTGGCCCTTTCTATACTGAGTCTTGGAGGTTTTGTCAGATTTCCAACAAGTTTCTCTACTCTGTTCATTAAGTAAATTGTAACGATAAAGTTATTAAAACTGTTGTTTTAAATTTGTTCAAATGGATCCTAATAGGTTCCGGACAAATAGCGAGATCCGTTTCAGTATTCTCTGAGGCAATCATTTTGGATTAAGCACTTCTGACATCTCTTTTACAAAACCCTTTAATGAGTCATTTTTCGTGAAACCTACACCCTGAATCTTTCAACCGGAAAGAACTCCGTAATGTTTATGAGAATCTTTCCACGGTGTATTATGTTGTAATTTCTCGAAATCACTCTTTTATCAGCAATCCTTAGCTCATCTGCAAGTTTTGAGTCCGCATTCTCAATCCTGCTCCATATTATCTCTCTCCTCGCCTCAATGTTGTGCTTCTTCATTATCTTACCTATCGGTATGTCTGCTCTCATCAAATCTTCTTTAAAGCTGTTTTCAAGCCTCTTCAGAGGTGTAAAGGAAATTGCCTTTGCGTAGATCTCCCCATCAGCCTTGAGATAAACAACCCTGTAGTTCACCTCATCCCCTTCATCAACCTCCAGAAGTTCAGCAAGTTCCTTATCCGCCCTTATTATTTTCTGCTCTATCGTTTCAACCTGAACTTTTTTCTGAGTAACAGCCTCAATTATGGCCGTTATCGAACCATCCGTGGACATCAAAATTCGATGGATTGCGTTCATAACCTGTCAATCTCTTTAACAGGTCTCCCATCCTTTGTTTCCGGGGCAATGTAGTCAAGAAATCTCGAAAAAGGTACATTGTTCAGCCTGAAGGTAACCTTTATTGGAGAAAGAACCGCATCTTCATCACAGAAGTTGATTCTTGAAACCGTTGCTGTTTGCTTGTTCAGATATATTGTAATTTCATTACCTTCCCTGCCTTTCAGAATTTCACTTCTCGCGGTATCGAGAATTCTCTGCCTTCTCAGGAGCTCTCTGAATTTATCAAGGCTGTAAGCTCTGGCATAAACTTCTCCATTTTCCTGAACATCGATTTCTGCATCGGGAAAAATGTTTCTTATAGCTTTCACAACTTTTTCCTCACTCTCAGTTGGATGAACTTTCGTTTTGATTTCAATTTCAACATTTTTTGCCAGCTTAACGAGAATCTGCTTCACCTTATCCACAAAATCTTCATAACTGCCCGTGTTCTCCACGGTAAAGTCCGCCATTTCCATAGCCTCTTTCAAGCCCCAGCTTTCCTCTCTTCTGTCCCTTTCCCTCAGCTCTTCAAGGCTTGAAACGTCATCGCTTCTTTTTCTCAGCTTCGCTCTCTCAAACCTTACCTCAGGTGGAGACTCGATGGCTATGAGGATAAAGTCATCACCAAAAGCTTTTTTGAACCTTTCAATCTCAGCTACGCCTCTTATTCCGTCAACAACAACCACACCATGCTCCATCAAAAGCTCCCTGATTTTTGGTATGCACCTTTTTGCTACCGCATCCATTCCTTCTTTTTCCCTCAATTCTGTGGCTATCTTTCCAAGATTCTCATCTTTCAGCTCCAAACCTCTTCTTAAAGCTTCTTCTCTGACCGCATCACCCATCACAACTACCTGCAATCCAAGCTCCCTTGCAACTTGAGATGCGGTGCTTTTACCGCTCAGAGGATAACCCACAAACGCAATTACCTTCATCCGCATCACCACATTCGCAGTGGATTAAAGCGTATAGGGCTGCAGCAATTCTGTAGTCCCTCTCATCTGCCTTAATTTCCACAGCTTTTTCCTCCATCTCATCAACTTCGCGCATTAAATTGTTATCGTAAATCCACTTTTCATCCCCACTAACCAGAACCGCATATCTCGCTCCTCTGATTCTGGAGTAGCTTTTTAAAAAGGTCTTGACGGGCTCGGTAGCTGTCGGAGAAGCGAAATCGAGGCAGAGCAAAATCTTACCATCCTTAAACCCGAGATAAGATGCCCTAATGCAGTAACTTCTGCCATCAAGCTGTATTTTAATACCTTCATCCTTCACGAACTCAATTTTCATGCCTTCTTCTTTACCCTCTCCAAGATGACTTTTGAAAATATCGGTTTCTCCTTGATCAAGCCCTCGGGGCGGTAAAGCAGTACAAAGTACATCAGGAGGCCAAAGAGAATATACTCAAGCCAGTATGGCTCGAATGGAAGCATGAGGGCACTCTTTATTTCATACTTATACATTGTTAACAGTATTTTGACCACAACAAATGTGAAGGTGCCAGCAACCACACCTCTGTTGTTTCCAGCCCCTCCAAGCAGAACCATAAGGAAAGGAAAGAATGTCCATTCAACTCTCGAAAAGCTTGTTGCTATCACATTGACTGAGTAGAGAGAAAAGAGGGCTCCAGCAAGAGCAGCTATGGAAGAGCCTATAGCAGCAGTTTTTATTCTCAAAATCATCACACTCTTCCCCATTGCCTCAACAACACTCTCATTCTCCCTCATTGCCCTTAAAAGCCTGCCATACGGGGAATTGAGCAACCTCTCTACAAAGAAGTAAACAACCGCAGCAAAAAAGAGTGACAGGACAGCGAAAGCGTGAGATCTGTATTGCCCCGGAATGAAAGCAAAGACATCCGGAACGGAAACTCCATAGTAACCTCCGATAATGCCTGTGTGGTAGTAGAAAACCAGATATGTAACCTCACTCATAGCCAGCAGAGTTATGGCCAGATAATCTTCAGATAGCTTTGCGCTTGGAAGAACGAAAAGTGCTCCAGTCACAGCACCAACAATCATGGATAAAATCACCGCAAGAAGGATTAATCCAATCCCAAAAGCCGGATTGCTTGCAATAACAGCATTGACGTTAGATGCAAGCTGTCCTGTTGCTTCAGTTAGTGCACCTCCCTGAATACCAAATAAAAACATCAGAATTCTGTTCATAACACCCCCAACAGCAAAAGCGCCCATCAAAACTGCCAGTGCTCTGCCAAAATTGGGAATTCCTGCATATCCATATTCAATGTTAAGACTCAGACTCACAATGCTGTACAGACCAAACCACAATGCAATATTGAGGATTATTTGCTCCATAACAATCGCCTCCACCTAACTCCCGCCAGTCCTTTTGGTGCAAGGATCAGAGTTACTACAAGAACCAGCAGAGATACAACACGCCCGTAGAGTAAAAATCCTGGACCAAATAAGGTTGAAAGCCCGTAAGTAACACTCGTTTCTGAAAAGCCTATAATGTAACCGCCGAGCAGTGCGCCATAAATTGTCGATAAACCACCTACAATGCTTGATGCAAATATCGAGACGATTATTATAGCTCCAGTACTTGGCACCACCTCGTACTTGAATGGAAGCAAACACCCAGCCACAGCTGCCAAAGCTCCTGATAGAAACCAGGAGAATATTCTGGTGTGTTCAACATTAACACCCATAACCTCCGCCAGTGCCGGGTTCTCCATTGAGGCTCTTAAAGCAATTCCAAATTTTGTTCTGTAAAGCAGAGTAACGAGAGATGCAAGAACGATTATCATTACAAGAAAAGAAACGAAAAGGGATGCTGAAAAGGAAAGGATTGTAAAATCTGTGGGTATAAAAGTAAATTTGGATGCTGACTTTCTTGTGATTGCTGCAAGAGTTTCAGAATAAGAACCGATAAAACCAAGAAGTATTAAATCGAAGGCAAGAGTGGAAATCATCAGAATGACCACCGAAGCCCCTCTTCTGATAAGGGGTCTAAGGATAAATACGTAAGTGGCTATACCGAGCAATCCGCCAAAAATAAAGGCCAATGGCAGGGAAGTGTAGGGATGGATGCCAAAAAGTCTCAGCATTGTTAAAGTGATGTAAGATCCAAAAACTGCAAAGCTGCCCTGGGCGAAATTCGGAACTCCAGTTGTTATATAAGTAATCGTGAGTCCCAAGCTCAGCAAAACAAGCAGGTTGGAGTAAATCAGAGACCCTTCTAAAATATTTTTTGCTATCTCCAGGGTGGAAATTATATCCATAGACCCAGACCTTATAGTAAAGTTTTAAAATTTTACCGTATTACAGAAGCCATGCGAAGTGGAGGCAAAATTTTGGTTGGTGCAGTTTTATTGGCAGCAGTACTTGCACTTTGTGCACAACCGGCAGAGAAGGCACCGGAGAGAACCATCAAAATAGGAGTGATGGTTGACCTTTCCGGGCCACTGACAACATACGGAAACAGCATCAAGAACACCCTCGAAATCGCAAAGGATGATATAAATGCCTATTTTAAAGAAAAAGGCCTGCCCTACAAGGTTGAATTCCTGGTAGAGGACACGAAGGTTGACCCCAAAGTTTCCCTTGAGAAAACCCAGAGCCTGCATTCGAAGGGAATAAATCTGATTATAGGCCCGATGGGGAGCGGTGAAGTTAAGAACGTAATGGGCTACGTGCAGTCGAACAAAATTATCATAGTCTCTCCATCCTCAACAGCCCTTCCACATCTGCTTGGTCTTACAAAGCCGGAAGACAAGAAGTACATATTCAGATTCGTTGGGTCTGATGACCTGCAGACTGAAGCAATAGAGGGAGAAATTAAAGAACTTGGCATTAAGGCTGTTCTGATAACATACATTGGAAATGCCTGGGGCAAGGGTCTGTTTGATACAATAAAACCAAAGCTTGAAAATGCAGGTGTTGAGATTAAGGGTTATGTCGAATATCCTGAACCACCACCGGCTGACTTTTCGCCATTCATAGCAAAGCTTGAGGGACAGCTTAACGAACTCCTTCAGGTCTACGATGCCTCTGAAGTTGCTGTTATAGCTTTTAGCTACGAGGAAGTGGCAACCATGCTTGCCCAGACAAAGGATGACAGCCCGTTGCTCAAAGTGCTGTGGCTTGGCTGTGATGGGACAGCTTTAAGCGATAAAGTGCTCGAGATGTGTGAAAAGACAAGCAGGGTTAGACTGCTCAGCACGCTGTTTGAGTCGAGGGGTGGAGCATACGATGAACTTGCTAAGAAGTACAAGCAGAAGGGATTCGGAGACAGCCCCTATCAGTATGCGCTGAACGCCTATGATGCTGCATGGGTTCTCGTTCTGAGCTACATTGAGGTTGTTAAGGAGAAAGGGAACTACGATGCAGATGCAATGAACGCAAAGATTCCTGAGGTGACAGAGAAGTACAGCAAGGGTGAGTACGGAATTATGCCAGTTTCAGGATACATCAAACTAAATGAGTGGGGTGACAGAGCAAGCGGAGACTATGCCATCTACGAGGTTACAAAGGATTGCAGGTGGAAGACTGCTGGATTGTGGAAGTTCGTGGAGCAGAAAATAGAATGGTATTAGATGATGAAAATACTTAAAACTCAAAATCTTTCCAAATTTTTTGATGGACTTAAAGCCCTGAACAGAGTTAACATAGGGGTTGAGAGGGGCAGCATAACTCTTATTATAGGCCCAAACGGGAGCGGTAAAACAACCTTCATCAATACTGTTTCAGGATTCTACAAGGCTGATGAGGGGAAAGTTTTCTTTGAAGGCGTGGACATAACCAACAAGCCACCTCACGAAATCAGCAAACTTGGCATAGTGAGAACCTTCCAGATCCCACAACCGCTGAAGAAAATGACTGTCCTTGAAAACCTGCTGATAGCTACAGAATCTGGAGAGAGCATCCTGAATACAATTACCGCTAAATGGATGAAAGAAGAGAAAGAGATAGTGGAGAGAGCATTCAAGATACTTGAATTTCTGAAACTCGACCACCTCTGGGATTCTCAAGCCCAGAATCTGAGTGGGGGACAGCTGAAACTGCTTGAAGTGGCAAGAGCGATGATGAGGGATGCAAAGCTAATAATTATGGATGAGCCGATAGCAGGTGTAAATCCAGTACTATCGCATGACATGCTTGAAAGGTTCGTAGAACTCAAAAAGTTGGGGCTCAGCTTTCTCATCGTTGAGCACAGACTGGACATAGTGCTTAAATACACAGACCACATCTATGTAATGGCCAATGGCAGTGTGATTGCGGAGGGTGATGAAAAAGAGATCCTGAACAACCCGAAAGTTGTGGAGGTGTATCTGGGTGCTCAGAACAGTGGACCTGAATGCAGGGTATAAGGAACTCCATATCCTTTTTGATGTGAATGCAGAAATAGAGAAAAACAGGATTACTGCGGTAGTTGGCCCTAACGGTTCCGGAAAGTCAACACTGCTGAAGTCGATCTTTGGACTCGCAACAATCCATTCAGGAAAGGTGTTTTTTAATGGAGGAGAAATCACAAAACATCCACCCCACGAGAGAACAAAGATGGGCATAGCGTATCTACCCCAGACAGACAACGTATTTGCAAACCTGACTGTTGAGGAAAATCTGAAAATTTCAGCTTATACTGTGGATAAAAATGAGGTTAAAGACAGAATAGATTCCGCTTTAGACGTCTTTCCCGAACTACAAAGATTCATGAAAAGAAAGGCTGGAACGCTTAGCGGTGGAGAAAGGCAGATGCTCGCAATGGCTACTGCACTGGTGAGAAAGGCAAGTGTTCTTATGCTTGATGAACCAACAGCCCAGCTTTCTCCAAAGTTTGCGGAGATAATTTTCGACAGGATTGTCATGCTAAGAGACAGCCTGAAGCTTACGATTCTGCTTGTGGAACAGAACGTGCAGAGAGCCTTGGAGATCAGCGATGATGCTTATCTGCTTGTTAGCGGTAGGGTAGCCTTCAGCGGAAAAGCTGCTGATTTGCTGGAGCACGAGAAGTTTGAGAGACTCTGCATCGGTATTCTGGATTAAAATTCGATTTATCAGCTAACTTTTTTTAGCAAAGTTTTCAATCTCGGGCTGTACTTTCCTGTAACAGAACCTACAACAGAGGTTACTATAACCATCAGCGTAATTGGTGCGGAAACAACTGCAGAGCTGGAAATTGCCGCAAGTGCTATTGAGAACTCACCTCTGGCAATGGTGCTTGCACCTATCTCTATTCCAGCTGAACTCGTTTTGTGCAGAATTCTACCTATGATGAATCCAGACAGGAATTTGCTTCCTACCGCAAACAAGCTGAGAACAACTCCCTCAAAAATTCTGCCTCCTAACTCGACCGAAATTCCAAAGGAAAAGAAGAAGATTGGAAGAAAAATGTCCTTAAAAGGCTTCGAATTTCTTTCAAACACTTTTGGATTGGTTGTGGAGAGAGCCATGCCCAGAACAATCGCTGTAAGAACTTCCGGAACTTCAAGCTTATTCGAGATTGCTGCAGCGAGTATAACAGCAGTAAAAGTCAAAATCGCCGGAATATCATCTTCTCTGCTCAAAATTTTCAGAATCGAAGATCTCAAAATTTTAACACTGAAATAAAGGAAAATGACAACAGCAACCATCTTTAGAATTACAGGGACAAAATCCTGTTCCATTGACAGTGCAAAAACCAAGAATACGAGAACTATGTCCTCGAAAATCATGAGCCAGACTATGGTCTCAGATTCTGGCAGAATCAGTTTTTTGTTCTCAATCAAGGATGCAATTACTATCGCAGAACTGCTGATGTAGAAGGCCGATGCAATAACAAACGCATCATAGTAGCTGAACTTCAAGGCTAAGGCGACCAAAAATCCGATTAAAAAATTTACTTTCAGATCAATGAGCCCAGCGATTAAAAAAGACTTCCCCTTAGCCATGAATCTTTCGGGCTTCAGTTCAAGACCTATGTAGAAGAGAAGGAATATCAAACCAAGGTGACTCAGAAAATGGAAAATTTCATCCGGCGTAACAATTTTTAAGCCTCCATTTCCTATTAAAATCCCGGAGATTATGTAGAGGGGTACCGGAGGTAAAGACAGACTTCTCGACACTAATGCAAGAATCAGACACACAAATAAAGCAATAGCAATCTGTTCCATTTAGATCCCTAAGATTTCTCTTTCAAATTTTTCAAGCTGATGTATTTCTCCAATCGCAACAACAACATCTCCCTCTTCAAATACAAAGTCAGGGGAAGGATTTACAAAGTTTCTTCCCTTTCTTGCTACCGCCACTATTGTCACACCCGTCCTCCTCCTTATTGCAAGCTCTCCAATTGATTTTCCTTTAAGATTCTTGCCTATGATGTACGTGTGAACGCTTATTCTGAGATCCGACAAAGCTGAAAAAGCCACCTCGACAGCCTCCTTTTCCGGTTCTATAATAGCCCCAGTAAGAATGCTTCCCAGTCTACTGGCCTCTCGTGAGTTCAGTTCTACAACACTGGGTGTCTCCTTTCCCCTCTCCAGAATGTAAAGCTGAATGCTTCCAGTATCCATAAAAATTACCGCAACCTTATCTCCCTTTTCAGTTTCAATTTCGTATTTTGTCCCGATTCCCGGCAATTCAATCGACTTATCGCTCATCGCACGTGCTTAGTTTTTTCGATATAAAATACTTCGCGATTTGGATAAAGGTTTAGGATGCTCCGAGATCAAAAGAGCTAATCTTCAGATGAACCGAATATCTGGTCTTTGAGAAATTCTATAACGTAACGATTGAACTCTTCCGGATTCTCCAGTTTTGCTAAGTGGGCAGCGTTACTGACCTCCTTAATTTCAGCGTCCGGAATTACGGCAGCCATTTCTCTTCCCAGAGATGGTGGGGTTGTTACATCAAACTCGGCAGTTATGACAAGCGTAGGAACCTGTATTCGCGGAAGCAGGTCCTCGTAGTTAATCTTCCCTATTTCCGCTGTAACTTTTGTGTAGAACTCTTTATTATTTTTCCTCAATATTGTTTTCACCATTTCCTTCAAATCCTGTCTGTCTTGATGAATTGAAACTTCCGCTATGAACTCAGCTATCCGGGTCATGTCTGGAGAGCTTTCAAGCACCTTCAATCTCTGCTCAAACATAGCCCTTCCTTCTTCCGGGAGCTTGTGGAGGGTGTTTGCTAAAATCAGTGATCTAACCTTTTCAGGATAATTTTTGTAGAACTCCAGACACACTACCCCTCCCATCGACAGGCCCAGAAGGTTGGCCTTTTCAATGCCAAGATGATCCATCAGATTTTTCACATCTCTCGCAAAATCTTCAAAGTTTACGTCTTCAGGCACATCGGACATTCCGAAGCCTCTCAAATCAAGAGCAACGACCCTGAAGTGC
>CAZZLE010000279.1:0-3584 GCA_964654595.1 uncultured archaeon
CGGGCTGATTTTGTCAGTTGCCTTGCTTGAATCAATCTGCGGCCTTCCGGCGCTCCAGTCGTAGAATCCCTGTCCGGTTTTTCTTCCAAGTTTGTTCGCCTTTACCATTTCCTCAAGTACCTTTGGCGGTTCGTAGTCAGGGCTAATTGTCTGGGCGTAGTACTTCAGAGCATTGTACAGAATGTCAACTCCAGTATAATCAACAAGCTCGAATGGTCCCATTGGCAAACCGAGTCTTCTAACAGTTGCATCAACTTCCTCAGGAGTTGCTATCCCCTTCTCAAGAATCGCCATCAGTAGAACGCTCGCGGGAGCTTGCACTCTGTTAACAATGAATCCCGGCACATCTATCTCAACCCTAACCGGGACCTTGCCTATGCTCTTGACGAACTCCACCAGCAAATCCATTACCTCATCACTCGTTTTTTCACCCTTTATCACTTCTACAAGCCTCATCAGAACTGGCGGGTTGAAGAAGTGCAGACCGGCAAACTTCTCGGGCCTTGATGTGAAGCCACCGAGCATTGTTATTCTCATGGTTGAAGTGTTGCTTGTGAAGATGCATTCAGGCTTAGCCAGCTTGTCCACTTCTTCCCACACCTGCTTTTTTATCTCCACAACCTCCGGAACAGCCTCGATAACAAGATCAGCATCCTTAACAGCCTCTTCAAGATCAACTGTCGGCTTTATCCTCGCCAGAACTTCTTCAGCGCTCTTTATCCTCCCCTTCTGTTCAAGCTTCGCAAGGCTTTCCTTGATCATGTCCATTCCTCTGTCAACAAATTCCTGCTTGATATCCCTCATTGTAACATTGTAGCCAGCCATTGCACAAACTTCTGCTATTCCGTGACCCATTATCCCGGCACCGAGAACTGCTACGGTTTTTATTCTCTCTCTCACATCCATAATCTCACCTGCATCATCATAGGTATTGCATCTATTAAGTTTTTCTATTTAATTCGTTATCTTTGAAATTTAAGTGTAAAAAAGTTCTAAATTTTTGCAATGAAGTTCTTTACATTCTCCTCAACTTTGGAATAATCATAGGTGCATGTTACAATATTTCCAACTGGGGTTCCCCTGAGCTTTAAAGGATTGAATGAATTTCTGCCTCCATAAACAACGAGAGTATCGCAGCTGTACCTGACGCCCGAAATCTCCACCCCCTCGACCCTCTCCTTTCCGATAACCTCAACATTACCCGTCAGTTCGCTGATTTCCACATCATAGTCAAGCCTGCTCAGCTGTGATTCAGCGAGCTTCACAACCGCATCGTCTTTGGCTGCCAGAAGAACTTTCTCACCTATCCTGTTATTCTCGGAAATCTCTCTTAAAGCGCTGTCGAGTGTGTAGATACCTCTGACCTTCTTGCTTAGCACGTTAAGCTTCACGGGTGCAGAATCAGCTGCACCGGTGGCAAGTATAACCCTCCTTGCCTCATATCTCTTCAAACCGTTTCCTGAGTTGACTATAACAGGTTTTGACTTAATGACGGTTCCAATATCAACAGGAATCTCCTCTTTTATTTCTTCTACCTTTTCAATATATTTTTCATATTTTGACCTGAATTCTTCAAGCTTTGAGAAAACAGCTATCTCCCCTCCACTGCTTCTCATATCAAACACAAGAGTCCTGAATCCCCTCTTCATTAGAGCTTCAGCACACATCAATCCTGCATACCCCGCACCTATTACTACGTAATCTACTGTTACCATATTCTTTCACTTCCCTATTATTTCTGCATATACTACATCACTTCTGCATTAAACAATTATGTTTTCATGATAATCAATAGCAAATTTCTGCTGGGAGAGCACACTTCTTGAAATAACTGTAAAGTTCAAAACCCCATCTGATTGCACTCTCATCCAGACTCAGCAGACCACTCTCTGTATCGTATTTACCATTTCGAAGAAAGAAACCCATACAAAGCGCCTTTTCTGTAACAATCAGCGTTAAACTTACATCGTTGTTTACGTAAACTCTACCTCCATTTGCAAGGTATTGTTCAAGTTCCTCACTGTACTCATTTTTAAGCGTGTTCACAACTTTTGATGGTACAACAACCTCAACATCTGCTTTTGCTGAAATTTCTACGAACATTTTGGGGTGTGAAGGGAAGAAGATTGCTGAAGCAACCCTGACAACCTCAGAACTGGTGTAAATTGAGGCGAAAACCTTGTAGTGTTTCAGCACTTCATCCTTACCACTTCTCAGTATCTTGTAATTACCGATTTCGTCTATTCTTAATTTGAATTCGTCTGGAATCCCACTAAAGTCGTGTATTTTCCAGAATTCAGGGTCCTTGTCCAGAGTCTCCGCTATTTTTCTGAACTTCTCAAGGGCGAGATATACAAAGTAACCCTTGTCTGTCAGAGAGTAACGACTTTGGATCTTCTCAACAAATCCAAGTTCGACAAGTTTTTTCAAATGCTTTGAAATCAGAGGAGGAGTCATTCCCGTTAATTCGCTGATTTCTTTGATGGATTTCGGGGAATCTGAAAGGAAATGCAGTATCATTTTCCTCTGCCCTGAACATGCAAGAGCTTCAAATGCATGCATAGTTTCAGTTCTGGTTTATAATGTTTTAACCTTTTCCTTTTTTGTTTAACCTTCAAGGTAAAAAAATTACCTAATAAGTTAACAATTAACCGATTAGGTAAAAAAATAACCTCAGATATTAAAATTTAATCAAAACAAATAAAAAAATTTTTTATATTCCGCCTGCAACAGCAGAACATGAAAATGACTGGAGTATGCACCCTTGGTGGAACTGCCGAGTCAAAGGTTGTTTTTGAACCTCTCACCCTTACAGCAAAAGATCTTGCAAGTATCTTTAGTGATAAAAGATCAAAAAAGTTTTTGAACAACCTCAAGTCCTTAGATTTTGATAAATTAAAGGGTAAGCTTATACTTACTGACGAAGGAATTGTTGCGGTTTGCAGACAGCTCAATGGTGTAAAAGCAACAGTCATTGTCAAGTTATTTGGTAAGAAAGATGACTTTCTGATGGCGTATGAGGTCGATGAGTCTAAATACGAAATATATCTCGAAGATAGAAACATCGAACTCAGCAACACCTTCTGCATTGGCTCAGCCTGCTGGGCCGTGCCAGTTTACGTTTTGTTCCCCTCTATCTATCCAGAGCTGTGTGACAGAGAAGCCTGTAAAAGGTTCACAAACATGTAAAGAGGGTTCTATTTTTTGCAAGATTGAATGGTGAGAGAATTTCGGTATTGATTATGCTTCAAAACCGCAGAGTGGTTATTAAGTAAAACCGAGAAAAGATTGTATGGTTACAAGAAGAGATTTTCTGAAAGCTACAGCCTTAACAGCAACAGCAATTTCTGCTGGTATCAGGTTTCAGCCAAAGTCGTATGCCGGAGCCACAACAGCTGGTGGCGAATCAAAATTTGTTCCGAGCATATGTGGTATGTGCCCTGCAGCGTGCAGCATACAGGTTGAAGTCGTGGACGGCAGGGTTCGCAGAATTCACGGTACACCCGATCATCCGATAAACAACGGAAAAATTTGTGCAAGAGGCAATGCGGGAGTTCAGAGAGTATACAATCCGGATAGAATCA
>CAZZLE010000280.1:0-3124 GCA_964654595.1 uncultured archaeon
TAAAAATATAATACCGAAGTGGACAATCAGATGTAATGAGGCACCTCATTTCTATCAGCGATCTGGATAGGGAGGATATATCCTACATTCTCAGAAAGGCAGAAGAGTTCGAGGACGTTGCAACGGGAAAAAGGAAGCTCAGGATTCTTGAGGGCAAAATACTCGGAAATCTGTTTTTCGAGCCATCAACCAGAACAAGAATGAGCTTTGAGGTGGCGATGAAGAGGCTTGGTGGGGATGTGATAAACATGACAGCTCAGGAGGCGACCAGCATTGCAAAGGGAGAAACTCTTGCAGACACAATCAGGGTGGTTTCCGGCTACTGCGATGCAATAGTGATAAGGCATCCGCTTGAGGGGGCTGCAAGGTTTGCTGCCGAGAACTCTTCAGTTCCTGTTATAAATGCTGGTGATGGTGCCGGGCAGCATCCAACACAAACACTTCTCGACTTATACACTATAAAGAAGGAGTGCGGAAGGCTTGATGGAATAACAATCGCACTTATGGGTGATTTGAAGTATTCAAGAACAATACACTCGCTAATAAGAGCTCTCGCACTGTTTGATGTGAGGATATACCTAATAAGCCCCGAAGCCCTTGCCCTTCCGGAGGATATTATGGAAGAGGTAAGGGGGGAGGTTAAGAGGGCAAGACTTGAAGATGTTATCTCGGAAATAGATGTCCTTTACGTCACGAGAATACAGAAGGAACGTTTTCCGGATGAAGAGGAATACAGAAAGGTTTCTGGAAGTTACCGCATCACGGCAGAGACCTTAAAAAAGGCAAAGGATGAGATGATTGTCATGCACCCTCTGCCAAGGGTTGATGAAATACATCCATCAGTTGACGCAACCAAGCATGCCCGTTATTTCCAGCAGTCATTTTACGGAGTGCCAGTCAGAATGGCCATACTGAGCGAGGTGATGCTGTGAAGGAACTTGTGGTGAGTAAAATCAGAGAAGGAACTGTTATTGACCACATAAGTGCAGGAAAGGCTTTATTGGTGCTGAGGATACTGAAGATCCAGCCGGGCACAGCTCTGACAGTCTCGATGGCTATGAATGTCCCGAGCAAAAAGATGGGCAGGAAGGATATCGTAAAGGTGGAGGGAATGTTTATTAAAGATGAAGAACTGAATAAAATCGCCCTGATTTCTCCAAATGCGACAATAAACCTGATAAAAGACTACGTAATAGAGAGAAAATTCAAGGTTCATCCGCCAGAGGTCGTGGAGGATGTTCTGAAGTGTCCGAACCATGCGTGCATATCCAACGCTGAGAGGGAACCGGTAAAAGCGAAGTTTTACATCAAAAGAGAGGGGATGAGGGTAACGGCAAGATGCCACTACTGCGGCAGGAAAATAGAAAATCTTGATGATTACATAAGCTAAGATTTCAGAAACTCCAATGCTTCTTCAACCTCAGCGTTATCGTGCACTATCATCGAAATTGCCTTTGTCATCTTTGTTGGATTTTCAGCCTGGAATATGTTCCTGCCTATGGCCACACCTCTCGCTCCGGCATCCATTGCCATTCTGACCATTCTCAGAACGTCCTCATCACTACCCATCTTTGGTCCTCCGGCCACAACAACCGGAACAGGACAGCCCTCAACAACTCTTCTGAAGCTCTCCACATCCCCGGTGAAGTTTGTTTTAACAATATCCGCCCCGAGTTCCGCACCCACTCTTGCGGCAAGGGCAACTGCCTTCTCATCGAACTGATTTATTCCTTCCCCTCTCGGATACATCATCGCGAGCAGCGGCATCCCCCACTCCGCAGCTACCCTCGAAATTTCTCCGAGCTTCCTTAACTGCTCCGCTTCTGTTTTGCTTCCAACATTCACGTGCACGCTGACAGCATCGGCTCCAAGCTTTATGGCCTCCTCAACCGTGCATACAAGAACCTTTTCGTTAGGATCAGGGGAAAGCGAGGTTGAGGCGCTGAGATGAATTATCAGGCCAACATCCTTGCCGTATCCTCTGTGTCCGAAACCAACAACCCCTTTATGCAGAACCACCGCATTTGCTCCGCCCTCAGCCACAGCATTAACCGTCTCTGCAAGGTTTTTCAGTCCCTCTATCGGACCCATAGAAACTCCGTGATCCATGGGGACTATCACGGTGTTCCCGCTTTCCCTGTTGATGATCCTCTCAATTCTTATTTTTTTGCCAATCTCTGTCATGCTACTTAGTTTCAAAGTGGCAATTTAAAGTTTACGGTTTAATTTTACTTCTGGGTTGGATGGGGATTCTCCTCTCAAAACCGCAGTTGAGGCATTTAACAATAACTCTCCTTTTTCGAACTCTGACTCTGAATTTTCCAGCTCTGTAGGGGTAGAGGCACTTCTTGCAGTACATCATTTTAAGCTCCTTCGGGATTCTAACTCTGTATCTCATTGCAATTTTCTTCGCAAGTTCCACGTATCTTCTTGCAAGCTCATAATCAACATTTTTCCACTCTTCAGCCCTTTTTATCAGGTAAAATATTCTCTCTCCGGCAATTTTTGATTCCATCTTTTTGTCCCTTTTGAGCACGAAGACAGTAAACAAAAAGATAAATAGCCTTTTGTATCTCAGCCATTATGAAATTCGACCCGCAAAAGTACAGGGAGATGGCAGAGAAAGATTTTGAGGAGGCCTGGAAAGCTGGAAGGGAAATACTTGCTGAAAGAAGTCCGAATGAACTTTATCCGAGGGTTGGGTTAAGTTTTGGAAAAGAACACCCGCTTTTCTCCACAATCCAGAAGCTGAGGGAAGCTTATCTCTCAATTGGCTTCTCTGAAATTGTAAATCCGCTTATTGTTGAAGACGTGCACGTAAGAAAACAGTTCGGAAAAGAGGCTTTGGCGGTTCTCGATAGATGTTTCTATCTTGCAACACTTCCCAAACCAAACGTGGGGATTTCTGCGAGTAAAGTTAAGCAGATTGAAAGATTTACTGGTAAAAAGGTAGATCCAAACCCGCTTCGGGAGGTTTTTCACCGCTACAAGAAGGGTGAAATTGACGGGGACGATTTGAGTTACCTTATTGCTGAAATACTTGGTGTGGATGACATCACAGCAGTAAAAATCCTTGATGAAGTTTTTCCGGAGTTCAAGGAGCTGAAACCTCAGGCAGGTTCGC
>CAZZLE010000281.1:0-6199 GCA_964654595.1 uncultured archaeon
AGCCATAGCTTTAAGCGGTGGCAAGGACAGCATAACCCTCGCTTTTGTCTTAAATAAACTCTATGGGTTCAGAGGTGATCTTGAATTCTTTGCAATAACTGTAGATGAGGGAATTGCCGGTTACCGTCCACGGACAGTTGAGATAGCCAGAAAGATTACCGGGCAGACTGGCATGGAGCATGTTTTGGTTTCATTTAAAGAAAACTTTGGCATGACGCTGGATGAAATGGTCAGAATAGGGAATAAAAAACCATGCACTTACTGCGGGGTCTTCAGGAAGTATCTGCTAAACAGAACTGCAAGGGAAATGGGAGCAACAAAACTGGCCACCGGACATAACCTCGACGATGAAACTCAAACCATTCTGCTGAACTTTCTCAATGCTGATATGGAAAGAATGGCAAGATTGCTACCGCAGAGGGTTCAGGAAGGGCTGGTAATGCGAATTAAACCCTTCAGGTACGTTTATGAGAGAGAGGTAGTAGTTTACGGAATGCTTAACAACCTGCCAATGGACTTTGAAGAGTGCCCCTACAGCCAGTTTCCCGTTAGATCTGCGGTCAGAGATTTTCTTTACGATTTTGAATATAAATATCCTGGCAGAAAATTCTCCGTCATGAGCAGCTTTGAAAAGCTGATCCCCTGTCTGAAGGAAATGTATCCTCAGATTGATTTAAACAGGTGTGAAAAATGCGGTGAACCAACCCCTCACAGAGTATGTCAGGCGTGCAAGCTTCTTGAGGAACTCCTCGAATCGGGCTAAAATCAGTTTATCCAAAGTACTCCTGCTCTATTTCTTCCATCTCCTCAATACTCCCTTCTCTGACAATCTGACCGCTTGCAAGGATGTAGAATCTGTCTGCAACGTCAAAAGCCATCTGGATGTTCTGCTCTACCAGGACTATTGAAATTCCCAGTTCTTTAATTTTCTCGATTCTTTCTGCAATGCTTTCCACAACAATGGGTGCAAGGCCCATTGAGGGCTCGTCCAGAAGCAGAAGCTTTGGCTCAAGCATGAGGGCTCTGGCAATAGCAACCATCTGCTGTTCTCCACCGCTCAGGTTTTTTGCCTTCTCCTTTCTTTTTTCCCTCAGGTTGGGGAAAAGAGAATAAAGGAAGTCAAGCTTTTCAGGACTTCCCGCAATGAGGAGGTTATCTTCGACACTCATCTCCGGAAAAAGTCTTCTGCCCTCCGGGCTCATTGCAATGCCGAGTTTTGCCCTCTCATGGGGCTTAAGGGTTGTGATATCTTTTCCCTCAAAAATGATCTCTCCCTCAACCCTGACAAACCCGAAAATTGAGTTAAGGAGCGTCGTCTTCCCGGCTCCATTCGGGCCGAGAACAGCTACAGCTTCCCCCTCATTAACAGAAATGCTCACGTCTCTAAGCACATGAGCTTTTCCGTAAAAGGAGTTAAGATTTCGCACTTCAAGCAACGGCATATCTTCTACCGAGGTAGGCCTCAATTACAGTCTTCTCCTTAACAACCTCATCAGGATGCCCCTCAAAAATTATTCTGCCGGAGTTAAGAACCACGACTTTTTCCGCAACATTGAACAAATCCTTCAGCCTGTGCTCTATTATCGCTATTGACTGCCCGTTGTGGTTTATGGTTTCAATGATCCCTGCAAGCTCCCTTGCCTCTCTTGGACTTAAACCTGAGAATGGTTCATCAAGAAGAAGAAGTTTCGGATCTGTGGCAAGAGCAAGGGCGATGCTGAGCTTCCTCAATTCTCCATAAGATAAATTTGCAGCAATCTCGTGCCTCTTTTCCCACAGACCAAAGTCTCTGAGGTATTCCAGACTGTCGGATACTGTAAGCATGTTCTGCTCGACTGTCATGTTGCTGAAAATCTTCACGATCTGGAAGGTTCTGACCATTCCCATCTTTGCAAGCTGGCTCGGCTTCAATCCAGTTATGTTCTTGTTCCTGAACCTGATTTCACCGCTGTCCGGCTTCAGAAAGCCTGTGATGATATTGAAAAGCGTGGTTTTTCCAGCACCGTTAGGGCCTATAATGCCAACCTTTTCACTCTTGTCAATCTCAAGGTTCACACCGTCAAGCACCCTGCACTCCCCGAACTTCTTGTGCACGTTTCTGACTTTTAGCATGGTTACTGCCTTTTCGGCAATGTTTAAATACTTTGCTCTGCTCATTCAAACCATGAGATATGCTAAAGCTGTGCTAACAGTCATAATACTGGTTGCAGCTGTAACATCACTGTGCGCACAGCCAGAAAAGGCAGGGAGGGAAAAGGTGGTTGTAGGGGTTATCGGACCAATGGCGGTTCCTGAAGGGCAGGCTCAGGAGAAGGCTGTAAAACTTGCTGCTGAGGAGATAAACGCACAGGGAGGTATACTTGGTTACAGGATTACCGTTGTGGTGGGCGATACGAAGCTTGATCCAAACACAGCAACCTCAGAGTTCAGGAGGCTTGCAAGAGTTGAGAAGGCTGATGTAATAATCGGAGGATTCTCGAGCGGTGTTATGAATGCGATGATGGAGACCATGGCCGAAACCAAGACACTCTTTCTTGCTGATGCGTCCTCTCCAGAACATGCCAAGAAAGTAGAGCAGAATTATGAAAAATACAAGTACTGGTTCAGAGTCTCTCAAAACAACGGCTCTACCTTTGCACTTGATCTTGCTGACATGGTGAAGTTTCTTAGGGACAGCGGGTATGAGGTAAGGAAGGTTTACGTAATCAGAGATGAACACGTATGGACTGACCCCGTTATGCAGGCCCTGAAACCGCTGCTTGAAGAGATGGGTGTGGAAATTGTTAAGGATGTCAAGATTCCCAGAGGTTACTCCGAATACGAACAGCTAATTCTTGAAGCTGAAAAGCTGAATGCTGATGTAATAATGCCCGTTCTTGCGATTTCCGGAACAGGAGACATCCTTGTTAAGCAATGGGCAACGCTGAAACCAAACATTCTTCTTGCAGGGCATGACCTCTATGCTATTGATGCAGAATTCTACGAGAAAACGAATGGAATGGCAAATTACGAGATCTTCATTGCCGATGGAGGAGCTCTCGTAACCGCACCGCCAACTGAAAAATGCAGGGAATTTGTTGAGGCTTACAGGGCAAAATACGGACACTATCCCGAGTCCCACCAGGCATACGGTGCTTACGATGCCGTTTATCTTTACAAGATGGTGGTAGAAATGTCTGCCAGTAACGGCGAGAAGGACCCGTTTGATCCAGAAGTCCTTGTTAGGTACCTCGAGAGATTCAACGCATCAAATCCAGCACGCCTGACGAGAACTATAGCGTTCTATGATAACCACGACCTGATGTGGGGTGACAATTATGTCAGAAACTGGATTTCGCAGTGGCAGGACGGGAAGCAGTACATCATCTATCCACCATCTGTTGCCAACGGAGAACTCAAGCTACCACCGTGGATTAAGAAGTAGAAGGGCTGAGGAGGCATGATTGAGACTTTAATTCAGATATTTTTATTCGGTGCTGTGGTTGGGGGAATCTGGGGCCTTGTCGCCTCGGGCTTCTCCCTAATTTTTGGAGTATCGAGAATACTGAACTTTGCACACGGGTCAGCATTCGTGAGCTCCGCCTTTTTGGTTTACTCTCTTGTTAATTATGGATACAACCTGTATTTTGCAGTCCTGGCAGGTTTGATTCTGGCTGCGGCGATTGGAACTGTTGTTTACGCTTTGACAAAGCCTGTAAGAGACAGGGAAGTTATGGTCATTATCCTGACACTTGCCTTTGCCCTCCTTGTGCAGCAGGTTTTGCTTATCCTTTTCGGCGACAGGGGTGTCTCCGTGCAACCTTTTATAGAAGGGGTTGCTGAAATTGGAGGGGTAAAGGTTACGTACATGAGAATTCTTTCACTCATCCTTGCAGTCATCTGCCTTGCAGGACTTGATATTTTTATAACAAAAACTAAGCTTGGAAAGAAGGTTATGGCCACCGCTCAGGACAGCAGAGCAGCGATGATGGTTGGTATCGACATTGAAAAGATATTCCTGCTTGTTATGGTTCTTTCATCGCTTCTCGCAGGATTTGCAGGAATACTCTACGCCCAGATATTATCCGTCAACCCGGAGGTTTCTCTGAAAGCTTTGATTTATGCCTTTGCCATAGTCATTCTTGGGGGGCTTGGCAGTTTGAGGGGAAGCATTGTAGCTTCGTTCATTGTTGGATACATTCTTGTGACCACCATAACCTTCCTCGGGGCAAGATGGTCTGAGTTTGTGATGCTTCTTACCATTGTTGCCATTTTGGTTGTGAAGCCAACGGGTCTCTTCGGGGTGAGAGAATGAGATTTTTGATGGCAGGATTATTGGTTCTGGCTGCAGGCATGCCTCTTGTTCTCCCGGAAGCCTACCTTTACATCCTCGGACTGGCCTACATCTTTGCAGTCATGGTCATTAGCTGGGATTTGATGGTCGGCTACACGGGACAGGTGAATCTCGGCCACACA
Source organism: uncultured archaeon (assembly GCA_964654595.1). GTDB lineage: Archaea > Halobacteriota > Archaeoglobi > Archaeoglobales > Archaeoglobaceae > Archaeoglobus. The sequence continues at coordinate 4,456 of CAZZLE010000281.1, forward strand.
ACGTTTGTGGGACTTGGAGCATACGTTGCAGCATTGATGCAGACTCCTATAAGATCAGGCATGGCTCTGCATCCAGCACTGGCAATTGTAGCTGGTGGAGTAACGGCCTCGGCAGTAGGGCTTGCCATAGGAATTATCACGCTGAGGTTGAGGGGATACTACTTCTCTCTCGTTACTGCAATTTTACCCCTGGTTTTTATGCAAACCGTCTTCATCTGGAGGGAACTTTTTGGTGGTGAGGAGGGCTTCACAGTAGAAAACACGATCTTCACAACCACGCTTGAAAAGTACTATTTCAGCCTTCTTGTTTTGCTGGTATCCTTAATCATAATGAGAAAAATAGTGGACAGCAGAATCGGTCTGAGGTTCATGGCTATCAGGGACAGTGAAGAACTCGCTGAGAGTCTTGGAATAAACACAACCAGATACAAGGTTATGGCTTTCATTCTGAGCTCCTTCTTTGCAGGAATTGCGGGGGCAATGGTTGTGAACTACCGCTTTACCGTAAGTCCTGATCTTTATGGCGTTCCGCTGATGCTTTTGATAATCCTCTCAGCTGTTCTCGGTGGGCTTGGAACGCTTTACGGACCTTTGGTTGGGGCAATAGTTATCTACCTTGCGAAGAACTGGTGGCTTGGTGACTTAATCCGCACCTTCTCTTTCCCAATAAATGACGAGATTGTGCTCTATGCAATACTGATTGCTGTTGGAATACTCATGCCAGAGGGTTTCTATCATGGAGTTAAGAGATGGGTAAAATCAATAAGCAGTGAGAAAAAATAAGGCCATGGAATGTCTGGATTTGCTTTTCAGAAGAGTATCGATAAGGAAGTTTAGGCCTGATGACATTGGCGATGATACCCTGATGAAAATTCTGGAGGCAGGAAATGCAGCACCTTCAGCTGGAAATCTGCAGGCAAGAGATTTTGTTGTTGTAAGGAATGAGCAGACGAAGAAGAAGCTTGCAATGGCAGCTTTGAGACAGATGTTCATAGCTGAAGCGCCTGTTGTCATTGTTGTATGTGCAAACTATCCGAGGAGTATGAGGGTTTACGGTGAGAGAGGGAGACTTTACGCTGAGCAGGACGCTACAGCAGCCATTGAGAACATCCTTCTTGCCGTGACAGCATTAAATCTTGGTGCGGTCTGGGTTGGGGCTTTTGATGAGGATCAGGTTTCCGAGATACTTGAACTGCCCGAGCATGTTAGACCGATGGCAATAATACCCGTTGGCCATCCAGCTGAAAATCCAGCTCCGAGGAAAAGGTATCCGGTTACCATGCTGACGCATTTTGAGAAATGGTAAAAATCAAAAAGCATCCAGCCTCTTGATTTCATCAAAAATACCAACTACTTTGTAGAAAGCTGTAACCTGTTTGAGGTCAAGCAAGTCCTCCTCTTTCAGCGGAGCCTCAACTTCAACAAAGAAAACGTAATCTCCAAGCCCCGTTCCGGCAGGTCTTGATTCAAGCTTTCTCAAATTGAATCCTTTCCTGTAGAATACTTCAAGCACATCCTTCAGCGCTCCTGGTCTGTCTTCAACCCCGAAGAAGAGTGATGTTATGCTCCCCTCACTTTTTCCAGTTCTCTTCCTTATCCGATAAAACCCAGAAGTAGAGGACGGTAATGTTCCGCTCACTTTGTTTTGGTCGGTTACTTATAAGATAAAACCTCGATATATCACTGTCCTTTACATCCTGTAATACCGTTCACAGCACGTCCTCCCTGTGGTCCTAGTTCGCCT
>CAZZLE010000282.1:0-4563 GCA_964654595.1 uncultured archaeon
ACCATGTAGTAAAGTTTGACTTTTTCAAAACGCGTTGAAGCGATTTCTGCAGCCCCAATTACATCCTCCTCTCCAATCCCTTTGTTTATTACCTCCTGCAATTTCTCAGAAACTGTCTCAGGAGCAATTGTAAGCGTTCTGACTCCAGCTCTTTTCAGCAGATCCGCAAGCTCCTCGTCAAGCGTATCTGCTCTCACAGAAGATGGGGAAACTTCTTTACCTTCATCCACATACCGCTGTACAATATCTCTGAACTCGGGATGATCTGAGGGGGATGGAGCTATGATCGCAACCTTTTTCTCCTCCACCTCAGGAAGAAAGTCTCGACTTCTCCATCTTGGCGGGAAGTACAGCTGTCTGACAATGCAGAACCTGCACTTTCTGACACATCCTCTTCCGATTTCAAGCAGAAAGCACCTGCCGTAAGCTCCTTCCCCAATTATCTGTCTGTCCATGTGCCTGTCAAGCTTGGAATAAACCCTCCTGACTTTATCCTCTCTTCCAGTGAAAACACCCGGTATTCCGGACAGCTCCTCAGGTGTTCTCGCTCTTATCAGTTCTTCAACATAACCTTCCACCTCACCGATGAAAAATGCGTCAAAGTAGTCCATCAGCGGCAGCGGGTTTTCCATCACACACGGTCCACCCGCAATTTTAAGCCCTTTAAACCCGCTTTTCTTCAAAATTTCAACAGCCTTGAAGTAATCCATCTCATACTGGAGGCTGAAAAGAGCTACGTCAAAATTTGAAAGGGGTGTGGTTGTTTCAACACTCCTCAACCCGTCAAAGACGTCAGCATAAAATCTCTCGCAGATTGCATCGCTCTCATTGATTTTTGCGTATATGTACTGCAAACCAATGTTGGCTATTCCTCCCACATATCTGTTCGGGTAGACCAGGGCTACCCTTTTCATTCCTCTCTGGTATCGCTTTGCGAATGGGTTGTGTTCCACTGCTTATGGTTGATTTCTCTGTATGTAGTCTTTACTGGATTCAGAAAAATCCCCTTCATTTCTTCCAGAAATGTCATCAATCAGACCTCTCCACGATCCATTTTATAACTTCCTGCCAGATCTTTTTCTGCGATGAGCTGCTGACTGTAAGACCTATGTGCCCCTTCTCTGAAAGGATCATCTTCTTGTCCTTTGATGGTATTTTCTCAAAGAATTGAGAGACTGATTCAGGAGGAGTTATGTGGTCCTTCTCAGCCACGAGAACGAGTGTGGGCATCTTTATGTTTTCCAAATTTACCCTCCTACCCCTGTAGTCAAATTCTTCGTTTATCACTTCGTTCCTTTGGTACCAGCGGGTAATGTATTCCACGTATACGCTTCCCGGAACTGCCGGAGAATCGAAAATCCAGTGATCCATGTAGAAGAAGTCTCTTAAAAACTTCTCATCGTCCATATTGTCCAGGAGAGAGTTGTACTTCCCCACAACGAGCCTGATAGGATCAACAAGTAAAAAGGACAGGTTGAGAAGATCACCTGTGGCATTACCGAGAGACCTCACAATCTTTTCAGGATTTATGTTTCTCGCCCATACCGCTAAAGTGTTTGAAGTGTGAAAATCAACTGGAGGAGCCTGCAGTACAAGATTTCTGACCTTTTCCGGAAACAAAGATGCATAAATGATACTGAGAGTTGCGCCAAGGCAGTAGCCATGCAGGGTTACAGCATCTATACCTCTCTTCTCCCTGATGTGATCCAAGCACTGTCTGTAAAGTCAACGTAATCTGAAAGCTGAAGATATCTGTCAGCTCTCTTCGGATACCCCCAGTCTACAAGCCACACGTCGAGCTTTGCATCCAGCATTTTTTTGATTACACTTACATCCTCATGAAGATCAAGGATGTAGGGGCGATTTATGAATGCGTAGCAGATTAAAACTGGAATTTTATGTTCCGGTTCTGATTTGAAGTGTGCCAGCCTGAAAAGCCAATCTTCAATTTCAAAATCAAACTCACAAACACCTGATCTTATTTCTGGAATCGCAATCATGCATGCATCACCTTCTTTTAATCTCTTCAATTTTATTTTCAAGTTCTAAAATTTTTCTTCTCAGGTCTGTAATTCTTTTGTAAGCCTCATCAATCTGCGAAACCGTTGCAAAAGGGTTCAAAGGTGTGTTCTCCAACCACTCTTCAGCAAATTTTCTGAAGTGGTAGAAGTGGTCCATTAGGTTGGAAATCATACTATTTTGAACCTTCAGATATTCCTCTGATTTTAGCAGGTCATCGAATTTTCTGGCCACGGTGTCGTAGAACTCACTGGCAAAATATGAATGGCTTTCAAACTTCTTTGTTTTCGCGGTGTTGATGAACTCTTTTACAGCACTCCTGTAAGTCTCCATCAAAAGGTTTTTAAAATTAAAGTAGTCACCGCCAAATCTCTCCCACGCCTCAAATGATTCAGAAATGTGTTTCAGTGCTTTGTTTGGAAGAGCAAAGAAGTACTCCGACAAAGACCTGTTAAAGTCGTAAATTTCCGGAGCTTTGTATCTCTCAAAAAACTCTTCGAACTCTTCAACCCATGATGACATCCCATCTCTTTCAAAAATGCTAAAAGTTAGCCTTAAATGGTCCTTTAAGGACTTCAAAAAATTATCATAAGTCTGAAAGACTTCACTGAACGATTCGAGCAATCTTATATTTTTCCTGTCCGGCAGCAAAAATGAAAAGAGCATCGTATTTGCAATTGCAAGCTCCAGAGGTCTGAAGAAGTATCTGAAAATTTCATCGAAAATAAAATCAAAGTCTGCTGGATTGATTTCAATTCCAGCTTTGTAATCCCTGTAAATTTTTTCCAACACTTTTCTTATTTCTATGTTTCTTCTGAGCAAATCGTATGACTCCTTTGGAACTCTTCCAATAAATTGTGAGAATTCCAGAAACACGTTACACCCCCCAAAGAAGTAAAAAAATAAAATTCAGCCTTTCTTCTTCTCTGGATTCTTCACAACTTCAGATAACCTGCTGAATAACTCTTCCTGCTGCTTTTCGAACTGTTCAACGAGCTTCTTGAAATTGTCAAGAACTTTTGTCTGCGACTCGATGTGAATGTCCATTGCTTTCTTTATACTCTCAAAACTCTCGGAAGGCAAAAACTGCCTCATGTATACGCTATACATGTTCGAGTAACTTTCCAAGCCTACTTTTACCAGTTCCAGTGTTGTCTTGCCGGTTGCAAATCCCATCTTCGTGAAACCCCTCAAAGTTTCCACGTAGTCCTGAAATTCCATTCCCTTCACCTCATTCACACAAGATATCTCAATGCATATAAACTTTTTCATCAAGTCTCATGATTGATTTAATGATACTAACTAACAAAATTTCCAAACCTGTTCGATTTCTGAACATAACCAAAATCAGAATTTTTTTGAAATAACGAACAAAATATAAATCTGCCAGACCATGAGGCTTTGTGGAGGAAAAAGTGGGAATTGAATGCTACATAACCTCAACTCCCGGAATGGGGGGAGAAATTAAGGTAGATGCGAGTGATTTCTATGTTGAAGAAGTTGCCGAGCTGAATTTAAGCGATGATGGGGATTTTCTTATAATCAGAGTTGAAAAGAGGGACTGGGACACCCTCAACTTCGTCAGGGTGCTTTCCAACGCTCTCGGGATAAGTCAGAAAAGGATAAGTTTTGCAGGGACTAAGGACAAAAGAGCTCATACAGTTCAGTATTTCTCCATCCACAAAGTTAAGAGGGAAGAGATTGAAAAAGTCAGTTTGAAGGATGTAAAAATTGAAGTGCTCGGATATACAAATAAAGCCATTCAGCTCGGAGACCTTTTCGGAAACTTTTTCAGAATAAAAGTCCACAACTGCAGAGATGGTGAAATATTTCAGAAAACGAAAAGTGAGCTGATTGAAAAAGGGACTCCCAACTTTTTCGGTCTGCAGCGCTTTGGATCAATCAGATTCATCACACATGAGGTGGGTAAGTTAATTCTTCAGAACAACTATGAAGAGGCATTCTGGGTTTATGTTGCAAAGCCTTTTGAGGGTGAGAATGAAGAGGTGAGAAAAATAAGGGAAATACTGTGGGAGGAGAGAGATCCAAAATTTGGCTTGAGGGAACTTCCAAAATATTTGAGATATGAAAGAAATCTTCTCCAGAAGTTAAGAGAAGGGAAGAGTGAGGAGGAGGCTTTACTTTCACTTCCAAAAAATCTGAAAATGATGTTCATCCACGCGTATCAGTCATACATCTTCAACAGACTCCTATCTGAGAGGATCAGACACTACGGAGACCTTAAAACTGTTGAGAGGGGGGATTTTGCCTGCTACCTTAGCTTCAGAAGAAGACCGACATTCTCGGACTGCAGCGAGGTTGATGCGAACGAGGCGAGGGTAAGATACCTTATAAAGGAGAGGGTCGCTTCCCTGGCGTTGCCGCTTGTGGGTTACGATACAAATTTGAAGGGATGGAGCAGGATAGCCCTCGATTTTCTTGCTGAGGACAATCTCGATTTGAGCAGTTTCAGAACAAAGCATAAGGAATTCTCATCCAGCGGATCATACAGACCTGCAGATATGCTGATCGAGCATACTGATG
>CAZZLE010000283.1:0-3678 GCA_964654595.1 uncultured archaeon
ACTTTGTAGAAAGCTGTAACCTGTTTGAGGTCAAGCAAGTCCTCCTCTTTCAGCGGAGCCTCAACTTCAACAAAGAAAACGTAATCTCCAAGCCCCGTTCCGGCAGGCCTTGATTCAAGCTTTCTCAAATTGAATCCTTTCCTGTAGAATACTTCAAGCACATCCTTCAGCGCTCCTGGCCTGTCTTCAACCCCGAAGAAGAGTGATGTTATGCTCCCCTCACTTTTTCCTGTTCTCTTCCTTATCAGATAAAACCTCGTTATATTTCTGCCCTTCAAATCCTGTATTCCCCTTCTGAGAACATGCAGCCTGTAGAATCTTGCCGCGTTCTCCGACATTATGGCGGCAGAATAATCATCGAGCATTTTGGCAGCATCGCTTGTTGAGGTGGTGTATCTTATCACAACAGAGGGGAGATAGTTATTTATGAATCCCATGCACTGCGCAACGGCCTGCGGGTGAGAGTATATGGTCTTTATATCCTTCAGTTCTATTTTCCTTTTTGCAGCAAGACAGTGTATTACCTCAAGCTTTGCCTCTCCAAAAACTTCAACATCGTGATTCATCAATGCATCGAGGACAGGCAAAACTGTGCCGTTAACAGAGTTCTCTATCGGCACCAGACCGTAATCAACCTCACCACTCTCAACGAGCTTCACTATCTCATCCGTTGTGGAGCAGTAACGCAAAGGCGCCCTTGAGCCAACAAGCTTCAGCGCCATCTCTTCACTGAAACTCCCCTGCGGGCCAAGAACGGCGATTGTGTATTTAACTCCGGCAACCCTGTACTCCTCCTCCTTGGTAAGGTTCATAATTCCCTCAAAAACATCCTTCACCTTTAAAGGGTTCATATTCGTTTTTGACACGATCTCCCAGAGTTTCTCCTCCTCAACATCCCTGACCTCTATTGGCTCTCCCTTTTCCATCTTTATTTTTGCAATCTGTCTTGCTGCATCAATTCTCCTTTCAATCAGCCTCAAAATCAATGAATCAATAGATTTTATGAGTCCCCGAAGCTCTTCCATACTTTCAGCCTTTTTTGTGGCTTTGTAGGACTCAAGGATGATCGTGCTTGACTCGTAGTCTGTGTAGATCTTTCTCAGTTCTTCAAAGACTCTTCTGAAGCTATCTCTTTCTTTCATCTTCTCGTGAAGTTTCATTGCCCTTTCTATGTACTCTTCTCTCACCTTTTCCGCATTCTTCTGAATCTGGTAGTACATTTCCCAGTTCTGGTTTATTATCCTGCTTGCTAACTTGTAGAGAACCGTGAATATTGGAGATGCATATTTCAGTTCTTCTTTGTTATATCTGAGAAAATCCGCCATTGAAACGAGAATGAAGTGCGCTATTCCCTGAATCTCGGCCATTTTTCTGTCGTGCTCCTCAACGTCGAGTTTGCTCAAAACAGCCCCGGATCTCCTTAACTCATTTAGAATTACCTTCTCTTCCTCTCTTCCGGATTCCCGAACAACTATGATGTTGGAAAGGGCTATCTCGCTATCTCCACCAAGCATCGGGTGTATGCTGAGGAAGTCAAATCCGGATCTCTCGAAAAGAGGTACTGAAAATTTCTTTACCGACGAAATGTCCACAAGCAACGCATCCCTCTTTGCCTCTCTTTTTATATGCTCCAAGGTCTCTTCAAGTGCATACATCGGGGTGCAGACGAATATGACGTCAAAGCCTGAAATGCTGTTTGTGTCTTTCTTCATCTGGTCTATGTCGTAACCTCTAACATAGTAACCCCTGCTGTAAAAAAAGTCTCTGAAAAGCTTCCCCATGTTTCCAACGCCGTAAACAAGTATTTTCATACAATCACCCCAGCCTGCTGATAATCTCCCTTGCATCATCCAGGCTCAGCTGTCCCGGTGCCTTGCTACTTCCAACGTAGCAGTAAATAAAGGGCGATCCGAGGTACGCAGCAAGGATGCGGGTAAATCTGAACCTGTCACCCATGAGAAAGGCGACAACATCGTCGTAGTTTACAAGAATCTTGAAGATCTTCTCCACATCCTTCTTACTTTTCCCCATCGTTGCTATTTTGACGATATCTCCTCTTTTACCCTCAACAATATTTTTAAGCTCATGATAGTCGGGAGTTTCCACGAAATTGTGGTAGGACTCAATTATCTGGCAGTTAAAATCGAATGCAGAATCTGGCAGGTCGTTTTCAAGATCAACGAACTCTGGTTTGAGTGATTCAAAAGCCTCCCTCAGAAACTCGAGCCTCTCAATCTCTCCACCGTTAAACCTTCCACCGTCTGAAACCCTTCTGCATGTCAGTATTTTTTCTTTTTCAACTCTGGCATTTCTGAAATCGAATAAATCGAGTCTCAGCTCAACAACATCCGCATCTTTGGCAAGATTAATTTCTTCAAAGTTTGAAACTGTTGCGACAAGCTTCATGTTTATCTTTCCACAATAAATTCGTCAACCTCAATTCCGAAATGTCTTGCCTTTTTCCCCAGCCAAACCAGAACCTCATCTCCAGCCTTCAGCTCGGCAACAGAAACATGCTTCCCGTCAGGAGCAATCAGTTTAATTGTTTCAGCATTCTGCAGTATTACACTCCCATCAATTCCGTCAAACTCTGCTGTAACAAGAATCAGGGGTCTTCTCTCAATCTTCACCCTTCCAACATAGCTTTTTCTAACATCACCGTTGAATTTTACGATTTCCACCTCATCTCCAGCCTTCAGCTCGGCAAGGTATCTGGTTTTATCCCCGATCTTTACGTAGGCATTAACACTGCCAGCGTTAACTCTGAAAGGTCTTGAAGCAACGTATTCACTCTCCTCGCTCTCACTCGCAACGAGGAACATGAAGGAAGCCTGATTTCCAACAAGCATTCCCTCTCCGGGCGTCATTAATGTTACCGTGTCGATGCAGACTCTGTCTCCAACACCTAATGGCCTTATATCCTTCACTTTTGCCTTTACAAGTTCGAGTTTCTCCTCGCCTTCTTTGACAAACCTGTAGAATTTCCTCAGGGTCTCTCTATCTCCGCTCACAGCTATCCCGTCAGCCCCCTTTTCGAGGGTGGTTAAAACAAGCTTTGCATCATCCAGTGTCTCGGCCACAGCTATGACCTTTCCGCTCTTTTTCATGGCTATGATGTTTTCGAGCGGGATTACCTTCCAGTCCTCGAACTTCAGAACCACTACATCCTTTTGAAGCGCTTTTTCCTGATCTTCTGCTGATGAAATTTTTACTGCAGCCTCCTCGACGGGTATTATTTTAATCCTTCCGAGCTTCTCAGCTTTTTCTTTGAAATCTTTTTTTACAAAAGCTCCATCAAATCCTATCTCTATCGCATCCTTCAGCATCTCCTTTACTTCATCCCAGCTCTCACCATCAGCCAACAACCATACCTCTTTCATATCTCATCACCTCTTCCAGTGTTGCATTGCCATGGACAAGCATGTGCAATGCTCTGGCAATTCTAAATGGCTGATCACTGCTAAATACATTTCTCCCCGCAGCAACTCCAGCAGCACCTCTCGTCAGGGCATCGTGAACTCTTCTAAGGAACTCCTCCTCGCCTCCTTTACTCCCCCCAGCTACAACAACTGGAATTTTGCAGATTTCTACAACCTCCTCAAATTTCTGAACATACGGTACCTTCAGAATGTCTGCTCCAAGTTCGTAGCCAATTCTGGCCGCATGTCTTACGGTTTC
>CAZZLE010000284.1:0-4436 GCA_964654595.1 uncultured archaeon
CAAAATGAAGTAGCCTTCAGCAGCGTAGAGAATGTTCATCACACCACCAGTCTTAATTTCAGCTGAACCCGAAACTTCCAGAACCTCAAGACCGAATTTCTCAGTCTCCGCCCTTCCCTTCTTGCCCTTAACCTCAAAATCCCCCACCTTCCTTGTATTCAGAACCTTTCTGACTTTCTCGAATTCTTCTTCCTTGAAGAAGTAGGCAAGGGTGGAGTTCGAGGAAACTTCCAGAACTCTCAGGTTTTCTCCACCATGAGGTATGCCGGGTATGATGATGAATGTCTCGTAGGGTTTCGTTTCAAAGCTGTTCAGGAGGGATTTGATATCAAAATCTTCTTCCTTAAGCTTCTCTTCCAGCTCTTCAATCTTTACATCCTCTTTAAACCCAACGTATGCCTTTCCGTTGTTGAAAACAAGCCATACTGATTCTACTCCCCCTTCTTCCTCCCCAAGACTTTCAGCTGCCTTATCAGAAGGATGAACATGAGCAGGAACGGGATAGGCTGCATCTATCAACCTGACAAGGATTGGGAACCTCGTGAACTTTTCGGCAGCTTTACCAAGCAGATCATCCCTGAATTTTGAGAAAAATTCGAGCATGCTCATCTGCTGACCTTTAACGAGAACGGTGGAGGGGCGTGATGGGTGGGCTGAAAACTCCCATGATTCGCCAATTCCTGCCTGTCTGAATCCCTTCAGAAGAGCAATCCACTCCCCTCCCCACGGCCTTTCAACCAGATTCTCCTGTGCCTGAAAGATAAAACTCGGAAGCTCCATGCCCACTGTTGCCACAAGAATATATAAAACTTGTGGGATAAATAAATTCGTCAGATGTGTAATTTCACAGCAAAATTTTGCAAGTTAAAAAGGCTTCTGAATCGTTGAATCCGGAAAAACGGCAACCCTCTTCTTTTCTCTTCCCACTTCCTCAACCATCTCCTCCAGAGTCCTCACCCTAACAACGTCCTCATAAACCTCAAGCCACGGCTGCTTTTCCTGATACTGCGAAACGAATACAACCTTTCCAGCCCTCTTGAGAGTGTCAGGAGGTGGAAGGTAGAGAAATCCACCCCTTCTCCTCATGCCCCACCTTCCGTGGATGTAGTGGCTGATCTGGCCAGTTCTGGAGTTGCAGACCAGAACGAGAGTCCCACCCTGTTTCAGGCAGATTGCCGGCCAAGTCGCTATTGCAGCCTCGCTCGCCTTGCTGTATGCATTGGAAATAACAACATCAAACTCAAATCCCACCTGGGTGGCGTAGTGCTTCCTTGCCACCTCAACTCCCTTCCTCTGAGCTTCAATGATATCTCCGGCAAAGATGTGGGTGTTTCTCCTCTTTGTATTCACAAGCGTGTTCACTATGAAGTCGAACCTTGCCATCCTCGCTGCTTCTTCGGCATCCTTTCGCATAACATTCTCTTCGTTCACCCTCCCGTAAGCCATCTGGCATGTAGGGTGGAGATCTCTAACGGCAGTTGCAGCGCTCCAGCCTCCTATCACACCATGGTTGTAAGCTATGCTCCTCATCCCCGCAACACCAGGCAGAACGATCTTAGCTCCACCGCTGTACCCGAACTGAGGATGCGGGAGAATGCATCCAAGACCAATTTTGAGAGAGTAGCTCATCACTTCCGAGTTGACCTCAACAGGTGTGCCGGCAGAAGTTTCGCCAAGATAATCAAGATTAGCAAAGGGATTGTGGTTGAAAACGGGATAGGTCTCAACAATCTCCTCACCCAGCTTCTTGACGAAATCATCTCTGTCGTAGGTTCCATGTGCTCCATTAGCGCAGATGAAGGTTATTTTTTCATCCGGAACTCCTTCCCTCTTCAGCTCCCCGATAACAGCCCTTGAAATCTCCTCAAGTCTTGTTGGTCTGGTCATATCGTCAAAGACTATAACAGCCTCCTTGGTTTCTTCAGCAAGACTTGAAAGTGCTTTCTGTCCAACTGGCTCTCTTAACGCCCTTATAATTTCCTCTTTCCCAACCTCACCCAGAGAATCTCCTGCCATCCGGAAAACGCTCACATCCCAGCTTTCCGGCGGCTCAAAAATGAGGGGGGTATCGCCATACCATATGTTGCTTGGAAGCTCAATCATGTTTTAAAGTTATTTTTGGTATAAAAAGGTTGCAGCTTTTAATCCATTAAGTGCAAATTTTATATTTCTTCCCACAAGCAGGGTTCAGGTGAGTTTATGCCGAACGTGTTCGTTGAGGAACTTGTTCACACTCCTATTGAGAAGCAGATCATCGAAATAGTGGAGAGAAAAGGTATCGGTCATCCAGACAGTCTTGCTGATGGGATGGCAGAAGCAATGAGCAGAGAACTGAGCAAGGAATACATCAGAAGGTTTGGAGCGGTTCTGCACCACAACACGGACGAGACGCAGATTGTAGCTGGCAGATCAAACCCGCAGTTTGGTGGTGGGGAGGTCATCGAACCAATATACATTCTGCTTGTCGGCAGAGCAACGAAGTTCTTTAACGGGGAATGCATTCCGACAGATAAAATCGCTCTAAAAGCTGCCAAAGACTACATCAGACAGCACATGCATAATCTTGACCCCGAGCTGGATGTGGTTTTCAATGTAAAGCTTGGAGAGGGGAGCACAGACCTTCAGGATGTTTTCAGGAGAAAAAGTGGAGGTGTTGCACTTGCCAACGACACCTCGTTCGGCATAGGGTTTGCCCCCCTTTCTGAAACTGAAAAGCTTGTTTTAAATGTGGAAAGGAGGATTTACGAGGAATTCAGAAAAATGAACCCGGCAATAGGAGAAGATGTAAAGGTAATGGGTTTGAGAGAAAAGGACAGAATATCCCTGACAATTGCCGCAGCGCTCGTTGACAGATATGTCGCCAGCATCAAAGAGTACGACGCGATAAAAGCGGAACTTCAGGAATTCGTTAAGGAAATCTCTGCCGAGTATACTGAAAAGAGTGTGGAGGTTTTCATCAACACTGCCGATGATTACGAGACCGGATGTGTTTACCTTACCGTAACCGGAACCTCAGCCGAGAACGGAGATGACGGAAGCGTAGGAAGGGGTAACAGGTGCAATGGCCTCATCACTCCAGGAAGACCCATGAGCATGGAGGCGAGCAGCGGTAAAAATCCAATAAATCACGTCGGAAAGATTTACAACCTGCTGGCAAATCAGATTGCATCAAGAATTGCTGAAGAGGTAGAAGGGATTGAGGAGGTTTACGTAAGAATTCTGAGCCAGATAGGGAAGCCGATAAACGAGCCCAGAGCTCTGAGCATTCAGATCATTCCAAAGAGCGGATATGATATATCAAAGATGGAGAGGCCGGCAAGAGAGATAGCGGAGGAAATGATTGCCAACATTGGCAGAATAACAGATATGGTGATTGAGGGGAAGGTCAGAACTTTCTGATAATATTCCGGTAAATTTTTGCCGTTCTGTAAAGCTCATCCACGTAGACGAATTCATCTTCACCATGCAGATTTCCTCCGCCCGGGCCCAAGTAGAAAGCAGGAACCCCGTGCTTCCTGACGTGTCTTGTGTCTCCAACACCAAGCGAGAATGCAGCCTTCGGTCTTAATCCTTCCTCAATCACAGCCTCAGCAATAATTTTCAGGAATTTCACATCATCTTCCAGTCTGACCGCATCGCTTCTAACACCGTAAGGTTGCAGAAAACCCTCCACTTTAAACTCCACATCATCAGCATGAAGCTCCCTTCTGACTTCCTCAATGCTGATCCATGGAGCAAACCTGACGTCAGCGTAAACAGTACATTTCGGTGCGACAACGTTTCTCTTCACACCTCCTCTGATCATTGATGGATTGAAGACCGCATGCCAGCTTTTAATCACGAATTCCATTCCAAGGCTCTCGAAAATTTTTCTGTATTCTCCGTAATCACCCTCAAGCCTTCTGAAGGATTCAACCCTCTCAACTATGTACCTTGAAGCTCTGAAAATTGCCCCCTCTTTTGCATCATGCAAGGCTGTATGCCCTGAATTTCCCCTAAACTCAATGTCCAGAGCCAGAACAGCTGCCTGTAAAACTCCAATTGTGTCACTCCCGGTTGGTTCACCAACAATAACCGCATCCGCCATCTCCCTCTCAAATACATAACCGAGCCCGTTTACGCCACCAACCTCTTCGTCAGAAGTGAAAGCAAGTTTAAGGCCGCATTCGGGCTCTATCTGTGCTGCCGAACAGATGGCTGCCACGTATCCCTTGGCATCACAGCTCCCCCTTCCGTAAAGCTTTCCATCAACCAAAACAGGATTGAGCAGCTCATCTCCTGCCGGAACTGTGTCAAGATGGGATGTGAGCATGATTTCAGGCTTTCCGCTGCTGATGTAAACGACAAGATTATCATTGCCTTCCTCTTTTGTATAAACTTTCTGATTAAAGGATGAGAAAAGTGCGGAGAGATATTACACTACCTCTGATGTTTTT
>CAZZLE010000285.1:0-3672 GCA_964654595.1 uncultured archaeon
GAAATTCGAAAGGGTAGTCCACCTCATCCCTGTCCATTTTCCTTAGAAGTTCCGGATCAACGGCATTAACGAGCTCCTTAGCTTCTTCTCTTATTTTTATTTCCTCCTCAGTCAGAAGAGCGTTGTTCTCAAGCATTTACATCACCGCAAGCTGAAATAGAAATGGATGATATTTAAATTTAACGTTTACGTTAACTGCTACCTTCTAACTCCTCAAGTCTTTTCAGAAGCATGTTTCGGAGGTTTATAATGTCTTCTTTAAGAAGTTCGAGCTCTTTTATTTTCTCTTCAATCTCTTTCAGCTTTTTTTCTCCGTACTTCAGTGTGAGTCTTATCTGCTCCGGTTCTCCTGCAGTGTCATACATTTCAATCATTTCTTTAATTTCCTCAAGGCTGAAACCAAGCCTTTTCCCCCTCAAAATTAGTTTTAGCTTTGCCCTGTCTTTCTTTGAAAAAATTCTCTGGTTTCCTTTTGTCCTTTCCGGATTAAGCAGCCCTATCTCTTCATAGTAGCGAATTGTTCTTGTGCTTATCTCAAACTCCTTGGCAAGTTCTGAAATCGTGTAGCGTTCTTTTTTCTTCATTCAGAGGAAGATGGATTACGGACTTTATAATATTTCGCCTCTGATGATTTATCAAACAAAATAGCAACGGATATTAGATAAATACCTAAATGCAAAAAAATTTATATAGTAGTTAGTATAAGTAAAAGATGTAGCTTATGACTATAATCGGGGGTGAATCAAATGGTTGAAGAACTGACCGAGAAAGAAGAGAGAATCGTCCAGTTGCTTTCAGAGACCGGTCTGAACAGAAACATAGCAAAAGTGGTTGTTTTCCTCGCTAAAGCAGGAGAAGCGGTCTCAAGGGACATAGAGAGGGCGGCAAATCTCAGACAGCCTGAAGTAAGCCTGGCAATGAAAGATCTCAAAGACTGGGGATGGATTAAGGAGAGAGAGATCAAAAAGAAGGGCAAAGGAAGACCCCTTAAATGCTACAAGCTCACCAGAGATCTGAAAGAGATAGTTTCAGACCTGGTTAAAAACAAAAAGGAGGAAATAAAGAAGATTGAAAAAGATCTTGAAGAACTTGAAATGCTTGTTGGATTGAAGTAATGTATCTGGAGAGGAGAATAGGCAGAATATTTGCAAGGATACAGGTGGAGAAAGCCCTGATAGTCTGTCATGGACTACCCTACGAGCCGGGTTCAGTGGTTGAGAAGAGCTACACAGACCTTGCGTATTTATTTTCCAAACGTGGTTTCCCGACAGTAATTTTTGACTTCTCAGGAACCGGGTTGAGCGAGGGTCATTTCAACCTCAAATCTTGGGTTGAGGATCTGCTGACAGTAGCAGAAAATTTTGATCAGGTAAGCGTTCTTGGATACAGCATGGGCGGGGCTGTTGCGGTAAGGGCTGCAGTTGAAATGCAAAACCTTCAAAAGCTCGTTGTTGTTTCCTCTCCATGCTGCATTGATCTATTCAGTGATCAGATTCTGAAAATGGTTTACGAAAATGCACGTGTAAAGAATACTCTGAGGGGTGTAGGGAGCTTTGAAAGATTTCGCGATTCATTTTTGAGAGATTTTTCCGAAATTGAACCCAGAAACTGGATTGAAAATGTTAAGGTTGACAAGCTGATCGTTCATGGTGAACTTGACAGCATCGTACCCTTTGAAAACGGAATCACCCTCTATAACCTCTCCAAGGATCCCAAAACGTTCTTAGTAGTCGAGAAGGGAGATCACTTTTTAAGAAAAGACGAAAGGGTTCTCAATCTGATCGCTGACTGGCTTGAGGGCAGAATAAAGGAAAAAATAATTAGGATTTGATTTTTTCGAGTATGGCTTCTATTTCCTTCCAGACACCTTCAATATCTTTGGTTCCATCAACATCATACAGTATGCCTTTGTTTCTGTAGTAATCGATTAGCGGTTCCGTGTTCTTTCTGTAAACTCTGTATCTCTCTCTGACAGTCTCCTCCCTGTCATCATCTCTCTGGTAGAGCTCTCCTCCACATTTGTCACACCTGTTGTCCTCCTTTGGAGGGGCGTAAACTAAGTGATAAACAGCTCCGCAGTTTCTGCACGTTCTTCTGTTGGTGATTCTCTTCACAACTTCCTCTTCAGGAACCGCAACATTGATGACAGCATCTATTTTCTTGTTCAACTCCTTTAGCATCCCATCAAGAGCCTCTGCCTGAGCGAGAGTCCTTGGAAATCCATCAAGAATGAACCCTTTTTCGCAGTCGGACTGCTGAAGCCTCTCTCTCACTATTCCTATAACAACCTCATCCGGTACAAGCTCTCCCCTGTCCATATACTCTTTGGCCTTTTTACCAAGCTCTGTTCCCTTAGCAACAGCTTCTCTCAGCATATCACCGGTAGAAATCTGCGGAATACCGTATTTTTCAGCCACTCTCTTTGCCTGCGTACCCTTACCTGCCCCGGGTGGGCCGAGAAAAATCAGGTTCATGTGCTTGCTTTGCGTTGCACCTTTAAATTTTTTTATTTTTTGCGGATGTGTCTGTTTAAACAAAAAATAATGATAAATTTGAGAGGCTAAAGCTCCAGAGAATCATTTCGTTCAATTTCTCTTCCAGAACCAATCCAAACCCTTTTTAACAGCCCCGTAAACATAAAATGAGCTTGAAAGTTGCAATCGAAACCTACGGATGCACGACAAATCAGGCGGATTCGGACATTATGAGGGGTTTGATTTCAAGGTACTTTGAACTCTCTACAGCTGAGAAAGCTGACGTTGTTGTTCTCAACTCCTGCGGTGTCGTTGAATTTACCGAAAGAAAAATTATCCGCAGAATGATTGAACTGAAAAATAAAGGGAAGAAGATTGTTCTTGCAGGATGCCTGACAAGAATCAGCAGAGAAGCTGTAGAACTGGCTGATTCTGCGATTTCTCCAGACAATCTCGACATGGTTGTTGAAGCAATCCACTCAGCTTTCAACGGTAAAAGGCTCTACACTGACTGGCGATACACTGACAAGGCTGAACTTTCATTCCTGAAGTGCAGGCTTAGAAATAACGCAATTGCCATTGTTTCGATTTCTGAAGGGTGCCTCGGCTCATGCAGCTTCTGTGCAACGAAGTTTGCAAGAGGAAGGCTGAGAAGCTTCTCAATGGATAAAATAATTGAGGAAGTTAATTCAGCAGTTAAAAACAATTTCAGGGAAATTCAGCTGACTTCTCAGGATACAGGAGCTTATGGACTTGACAGAGGAAAGGCCATGCTTCCGGAACTTCTGAGAAAAATTTCAGAGATTCATGGAGATTTCAGAGTTAGGGTGGGGATGATGAATCCTCAGCATGCTGTAAAAATCCTCGACGAACTTATCGAAGCCTACAGCAGCGAGAAAATTTACAAGTTTCTTCACATTCCCGTGCAGAGTGGGGACAACAGAGTTCTTGAAGACATGAAGCGAAATCACACAGTTGAGGATTACGTTGAGGTTGTCAGGACTTTCAGAAAATCATTCGATGATGTTTTAATCTCAACCGACATAATCGTCGGCTTTCCCACAGAAACGGAAGAGTCATTCTGGAAAAGCTACGAGCTTATTAAAGAAACAAGACCGGACATAGTAAACATCACACGCTTCTCACCGAGAAAAGGAACGCCTGCTGCAAGACTGAAAGACATACCGGGATGGATTAA
>CAZZLE010000286.1:0-4645 GCA_964654595.1 uncultured archaeon
CTCTCTGATACAAGCATGAGAGACTTTTGTGTCAGCTCTCTCAGAAAATTTGTTTCCTTAATGCTAAGCATGGTTCCGGCGTTTATTTTTTCCATTATTTCCTCGGGCAGAATCAGGATTCCCGACGAGACTGCAATTTCAACAAGAACGCTATCAACGGGAAACTTCAGTTTTCCCCTCACAAATCCCTGCCTTTTCAGTATTTTCAGAAGAAGAAAGCTCTTTTTCATTAAAGGATCCTCGTAGGCTTTGAAGATCTTTAATCTCGGGAGAATGTTCTCCACCATGAAATCTGCTCTGCTGAGTAGATTCATGAAGTCTCCCTCATAGTACTTCAGCAGCTTTTCCGCACAATCTTTAAGCAGAAAAGCTCTCTCCTCAGGTTTTGCAACGGTTTTTCCTCTGAAAATGAAAGTCTTTCTTATGCATTCAGCGTCGATTTTTACCAGGTTTCTGGCTGTGAAGAACTCCCTCTCTTCCAATTGCTTTTTCCTTGCAAGGTAAAAAAGAAGGTCCGAACCGTGATACCTGAAATCTACGTCAAATCCTGTTCTGTGGTCAATTGCGACCATGAAGAAAACGTAATTGGGGTAGATGAAGCTGTCAGGCTCAGGAAAAAGCTCAGGGTTGTCAAATGTTATGGGTGTGTATTTCATTCTCCTCAGAATACCAGCAAGTTCTCTAACCCTGTCTTCATCTATCACAGAAAAACAACGCTAACACTTTTATAAAACTGTATTCCACAGGTGGTGTGCAGATCGTTGAGGAAGATTTGAGGGGCAGCGAGGGTGAAATCAAGCTGATACCTGAAACTCTGGATGACCTCTGGCATCTACGTTTTATAATCGAAAAAGGTGACGTGGTTTTTGCCACAACCAGAAGAGCAAGCCAGAGCAGTGATAAACTGAGAAGCGATAAGGAAATGGTGACGGTCAGGCTTGGAATTGAGGTTGAGAAGGTTGAATTTCACAAGTTTGCCAGCCGACTCAGAGTTTCGGGGAGAATTGTGGCTGGAATAGATGAATCCGGATATCACACCCTGAACATAACCACAGGAAGGGAGCTGAGTATAATCAAGAAATGGAAGCCTGAGCAGCTTGAAAGGTTAAGGAAGGCTGTTGAAAACTCAAACCGACCAGAAATTGTAATGCTGACCATCGAGGAAGGTTACGCGGTTGCTGGAGTTTTGAGGCAGTGGGGTGTTGAGGAAATTTTCGAGGAGAGAATGGGCTACGGAAAAGGGATGGGGGACAGCAGGAGGGAGTTCTTTGGAGAGGTTGCTTCCAAGCTTGAGAGTCTGGATTTCAGGTACCTAATTGTTGCTGGCCCGGGATTTGCAAAGAACGATTTTTTGGAATTTCTGAAGGAGAGGTATCCTGAGATGGCGAAAAATGCGGTTGCTGTTGACACTTCCTCAGTTGGTTCGAGGGGATTTATAGAAATTCTAAAAAGGAGGGTTGTAGACAGGATTGTGGGAGAAGTGAGACTTGCGGAGGAGGCTGAGTACATAGACATGTTGCTTGAGGGTATTGCCAAGGGAGAGAGAGTTGCTTACGGTTCAAAAGAAGTAAAGGAGGCACACAACTACAGGGCTATTGAGGTGCTGCTGATTGCGGACGAGTTTCTGCTTGAGGAGAGGGAGAAATGGGATGTTGACAGACTGATGAATGAGGTGGAGGAATCAGGAGGGAAAGTTGTGATAATGAGCACCGAATTTGAACCGGGAAAAAGGCTGATGAGTCTTGGCGGAATAGCTGCCCTGCTGAGATTCAGCATAAAAGGTTAAATAAGTGGAGCTCAGGTGGAGATTAGATATGCGAATTGTAATTGCAGGTGCCGGTGAGGTTGGATACAATCTTGCAGCATCACTCGCTCCAAATCATGATGTGATCGTCATAGAGAAGGACCCGTCAAGATTCGAAAGGGTTTTCGAGCTTGACGTTGTTGCCATAAACGGCAATGCTGCAAATTTAAAAGTGCTCAGGGATGCGGGAGTTGATAAAGCAGACGTTTTTCTGGCGGTTACTGGTAACGATGAGACCAACCTCATTTCAGGTCTTGCAGCTAAAAAAATTGGAGCGAAGAATGTTATTGTGAGGGTTGAAAATCCGGAATACGTTGACAGGCCGGTGGTGAAGGATCACCCTCTTGGATATGACGTTCTGATCTGTCCCCAGCTATCACTTGCACAGGAGGCAGCCAGAATCATCGGAATTCCGGGGGCGATAGAGATCGTTACCTTCAGCGGGGGAAAGGTGGAGATGATAGAGTTTCAGGTCATGGAGGGTTCAAAAGCAGACGGTAAAACCATTGCAGAACTTAACCTTCCCCATAACATGGTAATAGCCCTGATTTATCGAAATGATCACATAGAAATTCCCCGCGGTGATACAGTTTTGAGGGCAGGAGACAGAGTTGCCATTGTCAGCAAGGCTGAAGATGTCGACATGCTGAAAGGCATATTCGGTCCTCCTGTAACAAGAAGGGTGACTATTTTTGGCGCAAGCACGATTGGAAGTTACACTGCAAAAATACTTTCAAAGAGCTTGGTGAGTGTTAAGCTAATTGATTCAAGCATAGAGAGGTGCGAAATGCTTAGCAGTGAGCTTGAAGGTGTGAAAATTGTCTGCGGTGATGCCACCGACATTGAATTTCTCACCGATGAGGAGATAGGAAAATCTGACGCTGTGCTTGCAGCAACGGAAAGTGACGAAAAGAACCTCCTGATATCCCTTCTATCGAAAAATATGGGAGCTAAAATAGCAATTGCAAAGGTTGAGAAAAGAGAATACGTAAAGCTTTTTGAAGCGGTTGGTGTGGATGCTGCGCTTAATCCCAGAAGTGTCACATACAATGAGGTTACCAAGCTGCTCAGAAAGATGCGTGTGGAAACTCTTGCCGAAATAGAGGGCACGGCTGTGGTGGAGGTGGTTGTGAGAAACATGAAACTGGTTGGAAAAGCGCTGAAAGATTTAAACCTTCCAAAAGATACCATTGTGGGAGCAATTTTGAGGGGCGATGAATGTATAATTCCAAGAGGAGAGGCCATTATAGAGTACGAGGATAGACTTCTTGTTTTCACCGGCTGGGATGAGATAGAAAGGATAGAGGAGATATTCAGATGAACCTCAGATTGACAGCAAGCATACTCGGAAAACTGCTGATGCTTTTCTCTCTATCCTTTACCCTGCCATTGATTGCCGCTTATATCTACAATGACCCTTATTACCCATACCTGATTCCTGCGGTACTTTCATTCATCTCCGGTTCAATTTTAGGTTACGGAATTAAAACAAATACCGAACTTGAGTCTTTAAGACAAAAGGAGAGTTTTGCAGTGGTCGGGTTGATTTGGCTTCTAATGGCGATTTTTGGAGCGGTGCCGTACATGCTATTCGGGATTGATGCCGTGGATGCTTTTTTTGAGTCGATGTCCGGTTTCACAACAACCGGTGCTTCTGTCCTGACTCCCGAGAAACTCCCGAAATCTCTGCTCCTCTGGAGGAGTCTGACGCAGTGGATAGGTGGGATGGGCATAATTGTGCTTTTTCTTGCAATTTTTCCGAATGTTGCAAAAAGGAGCACCATACTTTTTCAGGCAGAGTATCCGGGAGTGAATCTATCGAAGGTCAAACCGAGATTAAGGGACACAGCTCTAACCCTCTACAAGGTTTACCTTCTGCTTACTGTTGCCGAAATCGCTCTTCTTTACGTTTTGGGTCTCTCTCCGTTTGATGCGGTCAACCATGCTTTCACAACCATTTCCACAGGCGGTTTTTCGACGCATTCAGAAAGCATAGCGTTCTTCGGGGATGTCAGAGTGGAGGCGGTTATAGCTTTTTTTGCCTTTCTGGGTGGCACGAATTTTGCATTGATTTACTTTCTTCTCACCGGAAAGTCAATGATTTTTAAAAATGCTGAATTCAGGAGTTATGTATGCTTTCTGGTGCTTGCAACGGCTTTGATAACTGCCGTGAATCTGGAGAGATTCGGAATTTACGACTCGTTAAGATACTCAGCTTTTCAGGTCGTCTCAATCATGACTACAACTGGCTACACAACTGCAGATTTTGATTCATGGAGTGACTCTGCGAAACTGATTCTGCTGATTCTGATGTTCATTGGTGGGTCAAGCGGTTCTACAGCTGGAGGAATGAAGGTTATCAGAATTTATCTTCTCATAAAGTATGCAGTCCACCAGATTTTGAGAGCTGCAGAACCGAGGACTGTAAGGGCGGTAAAGTTTGAGGGAAGGGCAATTAAAAAGGATGTTCTGGATGATGTTGCCGCGTTTTTTGTCCTCTACATTTTGATATTTGCCATTTCATCGATTCTCATATCCCTCTCAGGCTACGATATGGTAACTTCAATCTCCGCAACAGCAGCAACGCTTGGCAATGTTGGGCCAGGAATGGGAATGGCTGGGGGTGTGGAGAATTACGCGTCTTTCTCTCAGCTTACGAAAATTCTTCTGTCACTTAACATGTGGATTGGCAGACTGGAGATCTTTACAGTTGTATCGCTGCTCATACCCGCCTTCTGGAGGGAGAGATGGTGAGCACAATAGGGTAGAAATAAAATTGCAACTTCATTTCCATTTTCAGCCAGAACGTACCTGATTTTTTAATCTTGATGTGCAGAAAAG
>CAZZLE010000287.1:0-11213 GCA_964654595.1 uncultured archaeon
GTTAAGGTTTTTGAAGAGACAAACTTTGTGAGCCATGCTCCATGTGGGATTCCGTACGTCGTTGAAGGATTGAGTGAGGCATCGCATTTGATGTATTACCCACCCGAGTATTTCAGGGAGAAAAGAGGCATTGACCTGCACATCAACGCAAAAGTTGTTGAGGCTGGAGACGGATTTGTGAGAGTTGAGGAGAACGGGCAGGAGAAAAAGTACGAGTGGGACAAACTCGTTATTGCCACCGGAGCCATTCCCAAGACCCCTCCATTTGAAGGGCTGAATCTGAAAAACGTCTTCACCGTGAGGCATCCAGCGCAGGCAGCTGAGCTCAGAAGTGCTGTGGAGAGGGCTGAAAACGTTGTGATTGTTGGTGCTGGATACGTGGGCGTTGAGATGGCAGAAGCTGCAGCTTCAAGGGGAAAGAACGTTACTGTCTTGGAATTTCTTGACCAGCCTCTGCCAAATCTGGACAGGGATGTAGCAGAAATCGTTGCAAAGAAAATGGAGGAGAAAGTTAACCTGAGGCTTGGGGAAAAGGTTGAGGCTTTTGAAGGAAATGAGGCTGTAAAAAGAGTTGTGACCGACAAAGGTGAGTATCCTGCTGATGTTGTTATAGTTGCAACCGGTGTTAAGGCAAACACGGCAATTGCGGAGCAGCTTGGCTGCAGAATAGGTGAAACGGGTGCAGTGTGGACTGACAGCAGGATGCAGACGAGTTTGGAGAATGTATTTGCAGCAGGTGACTGTGCGGAAACAACCCACATGCTGACGAGGAAGAGGGTCTGGATACCTTTAGCACCTCCTGGCAACAAAATGGGATATGTTGCCGGTGTAAATGCAGCAGGAGGCAATATAGAGTTTCCGGGCGTGCTGGGAACACAGCTAACCAAGTTCTTTGATTTTGAAATCGGTGCAACTGGGCTGACAGAGAAGGCTGCAAGAGCAGAGGGTTTCGAGGTTAAAACAGCGGTGGTGAAGGCAAAAACAAGGGTTCATTACTATCCCGGGGCAAAGGATGTTTTCATGAAGGTTGTAGCTGATGCGACGACAAATAAAATTCTGGGGGCTCAGGTGCTGGGGGCGGATGTTGCAATGAGGGTAAATGTCTTTGCCACAGTGATTCAGGCCGGTTTTACGACGAGGGATGTTTTCTTTGCAGACCTTGGCTACGCCCCACCATTCACACCCATCTGGGATCCGATAATCGTTTCGGCAAGAATTCTTAAATTTTAAGTTACCTTTTTTATGGGCTGGATTGAGGAGCTCTCCGAAATAGTTGAGGTCTTTCCACCATCTGAAGCTTACGCCCATGACGAGACTCCACCGCTTATTGCACCAAAGCCGGTTCAAAACTTTGTAGTTGTAAAGCCATGGAATGCAAGTGAGGTTTCCGCAGTGCTTGAGTTCGCAAACAGAAGGAAAATACCTGTTTTTACAAGAGGGGGAGGTACAGGGCTGAGCGGTGGTGCTGTGCCAACAGAGGAGGGTATTGTCCTCTCAACAGAGAGAATGACGGATCTTGAGGTTGACAGGGAGAACAGAGTGGCAGATTGCGGTGCGGGAGTAACACTGAAACAGCTTGATGATGCGGCCTTCAAAAACGGTTTGAGCTTCCCTCCCCATCCCGGTGCAGAAACAGCAACTGTGGGAGGGATGATTGCAACGAATGCGGGTGGTGTTAGAGCTTTAAAGTACGGCACGATGAGAAACTACGTTCTCGGCCTTGAGGTTGTATTGGCTGATGGAAGAATTCTGGAGCTTGGAGGAAAAGTTATAAAGAACTCATCAGGCTACTCCCTCCTTCACCTCTTTGTCGGAAGTGAAGGTACACTCGGTGTTATTACAAGGGCAAAAATCAGACTGTTTCCCCAGCTAAAAGACATGACTGTCCTTGCGGTGCCCTTCTCAACCATGGAAAATGCGATGAAATGCGTTGTTGAAATCTCCACAAAAATGCTGCCCTTAGCATTGGAATTTATGGAAAAAAGAGCGGTTGAAATTGGGGAGATGGTCAGCGGGGAGAGGTGGGTTAGCGTGGATGGAGAGGCACACCTTTTGATGATCTTTGAAAGCTTCGATGAGGCGGAAGAGGCTGCCACGATAGCTCAAAATCTTGGGGCAGTTGATGTCTACGCCGCCACCACCAAAAAAGAACAGGACAGACTGCTGAAAATCAGAGGATTGATCTATGAAGGACTCAGAAAGGACATTATAGAGATTCTCGATGTCTGCGTTCCTCCGGCAAAAATTGCTGAATACTGCAGAAAAAGCAACGAAATAGCTGCTGAATACGGTATAACTCTGATTACATACGGTCATGCGGGAGATGGAAATGTCCACCAGCACCCTTTAATCTACGAGGGATGGGAGGAGAACTACTTTGATTTCAGAAAGAAATTGCTCAGGCTTGCTGTAAGTCTCGGTGGAGTGATAAGCGGTGAGCATGGCATTGGAACTGTCAAAACTTCTGAACTCCAAGAACTTTTTCCCGAACATTTTGCTGTTATGAAGAAGCTTAAACTGCTCTTTGATCCAAATAACGTACTGAATCCCGGTAAGGTTGTCGGTAAAATACAGTCAAAGCTAAATTTTCAATAATTTTTTTATAAAAAATTAGAAATCAATGCAGTTTTTGACAGCCTCCTCTCTGCTCTCCATGTCAATCAAAAACCTCAGGGTTACGAGAGCTGCTGTAGGAGAACCGCCTCCATGAAACGCTCCTACAAGGTGGGATGAAGTGGCCCAGAACTCAATGAACTTCACAATTTTGAGTCTCTGCTCTGCCGTGAATTTTTCACTTGCCTGCAGGAAGTCTCCAGCCATTTCAAGGTCGAATTCTGATGGAGAGGTGCCAATAATGCCTCCTGAAATGTCAATAAGGTTCATCAATGCCTTGGCAAAGGCATCAACCCCTATCACCTTTCCTGCATTGGCCATCTGGGAATTTGGAAGCCAGCAACCGCTGTAGTTTGCTCCCTTCACCGCAGCACCAATGGAGATGGCAAAAGCTGCCTCGCTGAAAGCAACCATTTCAGCAACTTTCTGCTGTAAAGCTGAAACCCCCTCAAGACCGCTTGTTTTAAGCATCAAACTTGCTGCTCCGGCCATGGAATCAA
Source organism: uncultured archaeon (assembly GCA_964654595.1). Taxonomy (GTDB): domain Archaea; phylum Halobacteriota; class Archaeoglobi; order Archaeoglobales; family Archaeoglobaceae; genus Archaeoglobus. The sequence continues at coordinate 3,114 of CAZZLE010000287.1, forward strand.
TAAATCCCGCCTTGCATGCTGCACCTACGCATCTGTGAGAGGATGCAAAGTAGCTGAGAACATCCCTTGTAGCCTTCAGGTCTTCAAAAATGAAAACCCTGTCCCACGGTATGAAAACATCATCGAAAACAACCATACAGGTGGTTCTGTCTCCGTACCTGTTGCCGGCCTCAAACTTTCCCCCTTCACGCTGTTTTGCCTGAACACCGGTGTTCTGGAGAATGTACTTTATGCCTTCATCTTCAGGTGTGGCTGCAAAAACTACCGCAAATTCCTCCTCACCCTGCCTGAACGTCTGGGTTGGTAAAACGAAGTTAACATCTGCTGCAAAGGCTCCACTCTGGCTAATCTTTGCCCCCCTCACAACTATTCCATCTCCTCTTTTCTCAACCACACGCAGGTATTTGTCCCTCTGCTCCAACGGTCTTTTTCCTCTGTCCCCTTTAACATCCGTAAGTGCGGCTGTGCAGGCGTAGTCATTTTTCTGTATTTCCTTGAGCATCTCCAAAAATCTCTTGTGGTAGTCAGTTCCTTCTCTTTCATCAAGAGCTTTTGTTGCGGGATAGATTGCATTGATTGCATCACATCCGGTACAGCGGTAGTTGCAGGTTGCAAGCCTGAGGCTGAGTTCTCTCTGATATTCATATCTTGCTATGAGATCATCAAAAGTGCTGTTAACGTAGTTCAGCCTGTTTACCTTTTCACCAACAAGCTCTGAATGTGGGGAGTACTTTTCTGCAATTTTATACGTAAATGCCATTGCCTCAACCGTCGGCCTTATGTTCGGATGATTAAAATCCTCAACTTTCTTTCCGAGAACGTAGATATCTCTCCTGTAGCCACTTAACCTTTCAATATACTCCTCAGGTTTTAATAGCATGGTATCACCTCAATCAATCCTGATTGAATCCATTTTTTAAAAGCATTTCTATTTCTGCATCATTATGGCTGCCAGAATCGTTGACTCGATGTGATCTGGCAGAGGAATGATCCCTTCAAAATCATTCCTGTGAAGGTAGTTCAGCGCAAGAATTGCAGCAGAGAATGTCCTGTCCATTACCTCAATCGGTGTGCCACTGGCAAGAGCGAGGTTTGCGGCATAGCCTTCAGCTATGACAAAATATTCCTTACCCCTGAATTCATACTTCCTGACCATTCCGTAATCCTTAACCTGCTCACCGGCAGTTTTGATTTCCCTCTCAGCTCCCATGTTCAGGAGAATTGCACCGTTAGGAACTTTCTCTATCTCACTCTCACCAACTACACCTTCAACTCCCGTGCAAGTAACCACAATATCAGCGTTGAAATCTCTCTCAACTCTGAATCCTTCGTAAATAGCTTCAATCTGCCTTTTCTCATCACTGTCCCAGACAGTAACAGAACAACCAATGGCCTTCAAAAGTCTCGCACATCCTCTTCCAACTCTGCCAAAACCCAGAACCAGAACTCTTTTTCCGGGTAAAAATATGTTCAGCCTTAGCAGTGCATCCAGCAAACCAAACGGGGTTCCGAAAACGTTCTCCCCCACTCCCTTCAAAGTTGAGGAATCGAGAGAGATTGCCTTCATTTTTACATCAATTCTCTTCAAATAATCCTCACCCGTCTTTGTTAGCTCAACCACTTTAAGCTCTTTCTTCCCGCTTTTAACCGCAACTCTCGAAAGTACTGCCGCGCAGTCAAGGTAGTATTCTGCATCAATAACTTCCCTTTTCCTCCTTACCTCCACACCCCTTTCCTTCAGCCATTCCACCGCTTCCGGTTTTGTTGAGAGATCGTCAAGTTTTGCAGCGTAAATGCTTGTGTATCTGGAGAGCTCATAGATTAAGCTGGCAGATTTGTATTCAAGAGGTATGCAGACAGCAAGTTCCTCAACCTCAATGTCCCTCGCAAATCTCCTCACGAGCTTCATTTTTTCGTGATACCAATCAACAGATATCACGGTAAACACTTTGCAACACAATATTTCAATTTATTGAAAGAATTTAAAAATTCAGAGGTGAGTTCTGACTGAGGCTGAGGTGGTAACCCTTGGACACACTGCTGGAAATGAGGAACATAGTTAAGCGATTCGGCAACCTTGTTGCCAACGACCACATCAACTTTGAGGTAAGAAGGGGGGAAATTCACGGCCTCCTCGGTGAGAATGGGGCAGGTAAAACGACCTTAATGAATATTCTTTATGGAATTTACCGGCCAGATGAAGGAGAGATAATTTTTGAGGGCGAAAAGGTCAGATTTAAAAGCCCAAAAGATGCGATTTCAGCCGGAATAGGAATGGTTCACCAGCATTTCATGCTCGTTCCAAGAATGAATGTGTTTCAGAACATAGTTCTCGGATACCGCACACCAAGCGACCCCCTTGTTAATCAAAAGTGGGTTGAGGAGAGGGTAAGAACATTATCTGAAAAATACGGTATAGATGTTGCACTTTACGAGTTTGTAATGAACCTGAGCGTGGGTGAAGAGCAGAGGGTGGAGATTTTAAAGGCTCTTTTTCGAGACGTTAAGCTTCTAATCCTTGATGAACCTACTGCGGTTCTCACACCTCAGGAGGTTGACAGTCTCTTTTACGCTTTGAAATCCATGACAAAAAGCGGACTTACGATTATTTTCATAACCCACAAACTGAAAGAGGCGTTAAAGGTTACCGACAGGATTACAGTTTTGAGGAGAGGTAAGAAGGTTGGAACCGTCAATACCTCAGAAACAAATGAAAGGGAGCTTACGAGGATGATGGTCGGGCGAGATATAGGTCTTTATATAAGCAAACCAGTAACGAAGTACGGAAAAGAAGTTTTAAAGGTTGAAGATCTGTGGGTTAGGGATGAGAGAAAAAATTATGCTGTGAAGGGTGTTAATTTTTCCATCAGAGAGGGCGAAATTCTTGGAATTGCTGGAGTATCCGGGAATGGTCAGAGAGAACTTGAAGAAGCTATAGCAGGATTGAGAAAGGTGGAAAAAGGTAGAATTATACTTGACGGAAAGGAAATCACAAAGAAAGGTGTTAGGGAAAGAGAAGACATCGCCTACATACCCGAGGACAGAATAGGTGTTGGTCTTGCTCCATCCCTTTCCGTTCTTGAAAACCTGATGTTGAAGGATTTTAAAAAGTACAAAAAAGGCTTTTTCCTCAACTTCGAAGAAATGGAGAGAAAAGCTAAAGAGCTCATTGAGGAGTTCTCAGTAAAAACACCATCGATCCACTCCAAAGCGGGAACACTTTCAGGTGGGAACATTCAGAGGTTAATCCTTGCCAGAGAACTGTCAAAAAATCCAAGGCTGATAATCGCCTCCCAGCCCACAAGAGGTCTGGACGTTGAAGGAACTGATTATGTTAGAAGAAGACTTGTTGATGCCGCGGTTAAAGGTGCAGCAGTTCTCCTGATATCGGAAGATCTGGAAGAGGTCTTTCAGCTTGCTGATAGAATTGCTGTTATGTACGAGGGTGAAATAAGGGGAATTATGGAAAGAGAGAAAGCCAGCTACGACAAAGTTGGTTATTTAATGGCGGGTGGGCTGGAGGTTACAGTATGAGAGGCTTAATCACTCCAGTTCTTTCCATAGCCGCATCTCTTGTTGTTGTCGGAATATTGCTTGCTGCAATAGGGATAAATCCGGTCGAAGCCTACATTGCAATGTTCACGAATTCCTTCACATCAAAGTTTGGACTGGCGGAGCTGTGCGTTAAAACAACACCTCTGATCCTTACCGGTTTAGCGGTGGCAATTCCGCTGAGAGCAGGATTATGGAACATTGGTGCTGAAGGACAGCTTTACATGGGTGCATTTGCGGCGAGTGTTATAGCCTTGTATTCGAACCTTCCTGGATACGCGATGCTTCCCGCAATGTTTTTAACCGCTGCAGTATTCGGGATGGCCTGGGCGGCAATTCCGGCAGTTTTGAAGGCCAGATTCGACCTCAACGAGATACTTTCAACACTTCTTTTAAACTACGTTGCAATACACTGGGTGGAGTACATGGTTTACGGCCCTATGAGAGGCAGGGAGGTCTACAATTTTCCGTACACAGACCTATTTCCTGACGCTGCAACTCTACCGAGATTTTTTGGAACCCGATTTCATCTTGGATTCTTCATAGCCATCTTAATTGCTATTATAATATATTATGTAATTAAGAAAACACACTTCGGCTTTTCTCTGAGAATTGTGGGTGCGAATCCGAGAGCTGCTGAGTATGCAGGAATAAACAGGCAAAGGATGATTGTTTACTCAATGATGCTTGGCGGAATGTTTGCCGGTATAGCGGGGATGATAGAGGTGAGCGGAATTCAGCTCAGATTGAGACCGTTAATCTCAACCGGATACGGATACGCAGGGATTCCAGTCGCCCTTCTCGCTTCCGGAAATCCGCTTCTCGTCATGGTTTCTGCAACCCTGTTTGGCTTTCTTTATGTCGGTGGATCTGTTCTGCAGACTGCCTATTCGGTGCCGGTAGCCATTGTCTACGTCTTTCATTCGCTGATAGTTCTGTTCATAATAGCCGGTCAGTCGCTGAGGAGGGATTGAGATGATTGATCCAGGTCTCCTTGCTTCGCTGCTTGCTTCTTCAATAAGGGCCGGAACACCGCTGCTTTACACAACTCTGGGGGAAATCATCACCGAAAAGAGTGGAGTTTTAAATCTCGGACTTGAGGGGATAATGATAACAGGTGCTTTTACAGGATTTGCTGTCAGTCTATTGACTGGAAATCCGTGGCTGGGAGTGCTTTTTGGAGGAATTGCTGGAATGGTGCTTGCTTTTGTTCACGCATTCTTCTCCATAACACTGAAGGCCAACCAGTCCATAACCGGCCTTATGCTTGTGCTTCTCGGGCTTGGCATAACAGGCTTTCTCGGAAGAAACTACATAGGAGAAGTTGCTTTTTACATTGACCCGGTTAAAATTCCCGTTCTATCAGATATACCCTACATTGGGGAAATTCTTTTCAGCCACGACCCGCTGGCTTATATTGCAGTATTACTCGCAGCAATTCTCTGGTTCATTCTCTTCAGAACGAGATACGGTCTGGAGATAATAGCTGTCGGAGAGAAGCCTGAAGCCGCGGACAGCATGGGGGTTAACGTTGATAGGGTCAGATACATAGCCACACTTCTCGGAGGGTTCCTTGTCGGAGTGGGAGGGGCTTACCTCAGCCTTGCCTATGCCAAGCTCTGGACTGAAGGAATGACCGCAGGAAGAGGCTGGATCTGTCTTGCTTTGGTCATATTCAGCGGTTGGATGCCTCAGAGGGCAGTTCTTGGAGCGTACCTTTTCGGCGGGCTGGATGTGCTTTCATTCAAACTTCAGGCTGCGGGTGTGGGTGTATCGTATCACCTCATGAAGATGGTGCCGTATGTTGTCACAATTGTCGTGCTTCTTTTCAGCGTAATCAGGAAGAGGGTAGCTTTTGGAGCGCCTGCAGCACTTGGAGTGCCCTACATCAGAGGGAAGAAAGAGTAAAATTTATTTCTTATGCAATTTGGCAGGATGCATGAAGGGCAGGTATCTGGTTCTTATTGCACTGGCAGTCATAGCTGCTGGGCTGCTATCAGGATGTGCTGGCGAAGAGAAACAGCAGGTAACAACACCCTCAGAGAAAAAGGAGATCAAGGCTGCGTTTGTTTACGTAAGCCCCATAGGAGATGCGGGGTGGACTTACAGCCATGACCTCGGAAGGCAGTATATTGAGAAAAATTACGGAGTAAAGACTGCATACGCCGAAAATGTTGCTGAAGGTGGAGATGATGAGAGAGTCATAAGACAGTTTGCCGAGCAGGGTTATGATGTGATATTCACAACATCCTTCGGATTCATGGATGCAACAATCACAGTTGCCAAGGACTTCCCGGATAAAATATTCGAGCACTGCAGCGGTTACAAGACTGCCGAGAATGTGGGGACTTACTTCGGCAGGATGTATCAGGCAAGATATCTTACAGGAATCGTTGCTGGATCAATGACAACCACAAACAAGATTGGCTACGTTGCAGCCGTTCCAATTCCGGAAGTTATCAGGGGAATAAATGCCTTCGCTCTCGGTGTCAAGAAGGTTAACCCCGATGCAAAGATTTACGTTGTCTGGACCGGAACCTGGTACGACCCAGCCAAGGAAAAGGAGGCAGCTATCAGCCTGATCGATAAGGGATGTGACGTTATTGCCCAGCACCAGGACTCCCCGGCAGCACAGCAGGCCGCCGAGGAGAGAGGTGTTTACTCAATTGGCTACCACACAGACATGTCAAAATTCGCTCCGAAAGCCCACCTGACTTCTGCGGTCTGGAACTGGAGTGTTATTTACTCGTACATCATCGAGCAGGTGATACAGGGAACATGGAAGAGCGAGCAAATCTGGTGGGGCATAGAGAAGGGGGTTGTCGACATCTCACCATTCAACGATGCTGTTCCGGAAGAAGTGAGAAAGATGGTTGAGGAGGAGAAGCAGAAATACATAAAAGGTGAAGTTCCGGAGCAGTATCCGTTTGTGGGACCAATTTATGACCAGAAAGGAAATCTCGTGAAGGCTGAAGGAGAGGTCATGACTGACGAAGATCTGCTTTCAATGAACTTCTTTGTCGACAACGTCGTTGGAGAAATACCAGCTTCTTAACGGTTTTAATTTTTATTTTCTAAATTTTTCGAGCACGTCTCCAATGTATGTTCCAAAAATGAATACAATTGCATAGATTATCGCAGCAATACTTATGCCAAAGATGCCCACCAGCTCCCCCAATCCAACACCGTCAAGAACAAGGTAGGATAATGCCGTTGCCGAAGTCAGACCTAAAAACACAGAAATGATCAAAACTTCGAGGAACTTCCTTCTCTCTTCTTTTCCTCTTCTAATAAAACCAAAAACTACACCCATGAGAAGGACCAAGATAGCGTAAAGATCCATATTTTTGAATTCACCTTCTCTTCATAAATTTAATCCTCCATGGAATTAACCGACTCCGGCTGTTCTTTCTTTTCACCTCTTACATCCTCAATTTTTCTGAAATACAATCCCTCGCACATGTCTCGAGTGTGCCCTTACACTTAAAAAACTAACCTTTAACTTTGAAATTACTCTGGAGAAAATCTTTGTAGATTGGCCATCCTCGGACATGAAGTTTCCGTTAGGTTTCGTAAGTAGGAAAAGTTAAATTAAAAGCTGTGGAGTGCAGAAAATTGCCTGTGATTTGAAACAGTAATGAGAAAAATCCCCATCCAACTCAAGGCTGATAATCCTTCACCGATACTGAACATACCCACCAAAACCTTTTTAACTTAAAGTGATAATTCAATTTGGTGGGCTAGGCCGGGGGGTTCGGCGTCCCCTGTAACCCGAAACCGCCGATACGCGGGGGCCGAAGCCGAGGGAAGGCCTGTCAAGCGGGCAGCAGCGGTTTCAGGCACCGTAGAGTCCTCGTCCCGGAGGGTCGGCGGTTATGGCAGGGCTGCCCGGAGGGGCTGTCCGCCATATTAATCGGGGGGAACGGCCCAGGCCCGGAAGGGAGCAGGCTAACCCCGAACGACCGGCGCTTCCGGGGGTGCGGGGAGGAGGTGTCTGGAACTTAAAGCTGCCCGTAAGACAGGTCGACCCGAGGCGTGCCCACCACTGTGAAATCACGATCGAAAAATCGTTTCATGCGAAAATTAGGTTTGGTTTCATCGCGACAGCTTGAAATACACCTCCATCAGAGTGTTGAAGACACTATGACGGTTTACAGCTCCTGGTTGGAAATAGTTAAGCTTTACGTGCTTGACAAGATGAAAACGATTGCTGGCTGCATAAAGTCGGGGTTTGTTTTCCGAATCGGACATCTTTCAACGGCCTACCACACATCTCACATATTGAAGAAGGTTGTAAAAGCCGAATGGAGGTTTTTCAGGAGGAAATGTCAGAGAAGAACGAGATCTTCGACTTGAGCTTTATAAGCGAAGTTCATCCCCAAAGAGAACACTATAACCTGCTGCTATATAAACGAGATTTTTAGCAAAAAACTTAAGACCTTCTCGGTTTAATGAAAACATGAAGCTCTTTCACAGACTCACAATCTCACTTACCGACAAGGAGATGCAGGAGCTTGAAGAATTACGAAAAGAGGGTTTTGAAAACTA
>CAZZLE010000288.1:0-8518 GCA_964654595.1 uncultured archaeon
CTCTTTGCCAGCGAGACAGCGGTGATGGTTACCTACGAGGCACTGCAGATATTTGGCGGTTACGGTTACAGCAAGGAGTACGACATTGAGCGCTACTACAGAGATGCAAGGGTCGGGACGATCTATGAAGGGACGAGTGAGATACAGAGGCTTATAATAGCAAGAACACTTGCCGGAAAATTGAGATTATGAAAAGCCTTTTATTTTATTATATCTGAGAAAGTACATGGAGAAGTTCATAGAAAGTATTGCCAGTTTTGTTGATGATGATGACGTTAAAGTTCTAAAAGCCATAAGTAGTGACCCAATAGTCCTTCACTCCATCAAGAAAATTTTTGATTATCCTGAAAAAGCCAACAAATACCTGATCTTGCTGAAAGACTCACCTGCTGCTGTGTATCTCGTAGCAAAAGTATCGGAGAGGATCTCAAGGTATCTCGAAGGAGAGGATGAGGCAAAGTGCTTTGCCATTTTCCTGACAGCATTAAGGGAACTTAAAGACTGTGGAGACAGAAGAATTCTTCAGAACATGTTTCTCCTTCTAAAAGAAGCCATTGAGCGTAGACTTTCGGATGGGAAGTACGAGGATGCCGCAAAGCTCGTCATGGAGTTTCAGGATTTTGGATTCAGGAGCTACATAAAGAAAATACTGTTTTTTGCTCTTGAAGTTTCAGAAGATGGGGACTACAGGAAGGCCATGGGAATACTCGGCCTCCTTCCAGAGACAGACGCTGTAAAAGATGCAAAGGCAAGTGTTTTGCTTGAGTGGGGCAAAAGTTTAGCGTCAAGCAATCCGGAAGCTGCGTTGAAGAAAATAGAAAAATCTCTCAAACTAAAGGACACGGTCGATGCGAGATTGGCGATGGCTGAAATATACGAGAACATGGGCAATTATGAGAAGGCATATTACATTTACACCTCCCTGAGGACTCTGTATCCGGGAATTGAAAGGAAAATCTCGAGAATGCTAATGGAGTGGGGTGAGGAAACGGGGGATGTTGAGAAATTGAGAGAAGCATACAACTTGGCTACGGGTGACAGACTGCTCGCTGAGGAGATAGAAAGGAGGATAAAAAAGCTTGAGGCTCACAGACTTTCCGGATCGTAGCCAAGAACTACCACCCACCACCATCTTGCCATGTCTACGAGGTCTTTGCTGAACGCTCCAGACAGATGATACTCCCCGTTTCTTATTGTAATCATTCCCGCTCCCAGGAGCTTGTTTCTCATTGAGTAAAAGGAGGATCGCACCATTTTAAGCTCTTCCATAATCTTTTCCCATTCCTCAACCCTGAGCGGTTTTCCACTTTTCTGCCTTTCCTCAACCAGAGTGAGAAATCTGACAGCTTTAAGAGCTACCTCCTCCTTCCTGAAAATCCTTCTCATCAGCTCGAGCATTGGCATCCTTGACTGCGAAACTCTGGCATTTGAGGCAGACCTTACAATGATAGATGTTGCCGTTTTGGGTGCATCCTTGACCTTCACACCCTTTAATTTCTTTTAAGCAATATAAAATTTTGGAACATCCCGGTTCAATAACTTTTTTGAGTGCCGGTCATAGTAAACTCATGCAAAAGAGTCTGGCAATTACCCTGATCCTTGCAGTAATTGCGTCAACACTCTGCATGTATCTCTACGACAGGTGGAGTCAGGCTGAGGAGAAGTACAATTTTCTGAGAACTGAGTACCTGAAGCTTCTGGAAGAGAGGGGGAAGTTAACAGAAGAGCAGACAAGTTTTGTTGAAGAGAAAAAGAGCCTCGCAGCGAGACTTGAAAATTGCACAGAAATGCTTGAAAAAACGACTGAGAGAAAAAGGGATGCGGAAAGGAGAGTGGAGGAGCTTAAGGAGTTGCTGTCGCTGAATCCTGAAAGATGGGTCGTCAGGCTTGAAGGATCACCTGACGAGAAGATTGAAAAGGCAAAACTGGCTGTTAAGGACTCGCTTAATTCCCCAATCATTTCAAAATTTGCCGAGATGATTGTTGTTACTGATGCTGTCTATCTTAACGGAAAAAAGTTTTCATTTGACTACGTTGAGGATGAAAGCATGTTTGATGAGAAAGATGCAATTGTCAACCCGGAGTGGTTTTTATTGCACAGAGTGGGAGACTGTGACGATGTTGCCGCTGCCATGGCAGCTGTTATGAAGGTTAAGGGGTACGAAGTGAAGTTCTGTATCGGGCACAGGGAAGGAAAGGAAGGCGAACCCAGACACGCCTGGGTGAGGCTGGAAAATGGAGACGATATCGATTACAGATACTGTCTCAACAGAGTCTGCAAAATAGAGGTGGGATATTTCGGTAACATTGCGGAAAAATGTGTGGAGATCTAAAGCATTTCCCTCAACTTTCTTTTGTAGTAATCAAGTGCCCTCCTCACAAAATCTTCGCTGAGCTTTCCGTGAAGTGATGGTGTCTCGAATATCCTCCCCGGAACGTAAAGGTCATCCGGATTGAATCCCAAGTCTAATTTCAGCCTTATCTTCTCTCTGTAAATCTCTCCTCCCAGTTTTTTGAGCTCATCTGGTGAGATTGAGTGGCCGAGAGGTTCAAGGGCTTCAGAAATGATATCGGGTGTGTAAATTCCCCTTGCAAAAAAGCACACCACAAGACTGGACAGTGTCTGCCTCCAGCTTTCCTCCTCAATCAATCTGTCGATTGTTTCCTCAGGTGAAATTTCTTTTGCCTTCTGATCAATGCTGTATCCCGCTGAGTCAAGATGTGAGTGCCTCATTCCGGTCAGGTAGTTGAGGATCGCTGCATAGCCAGTGTGATAGCCGGGCATTTCGTTGCCACCAAAAGCGAGGGCAAAATCCCTTCCCCCATAAACTTCTGAGGCGTGTCCAACACCCATTGCGAGGTGTCTGTAGAACTCTGTTGGCTGCTCGTAAATGAAATCTATCGCCTTCAAATAGCCTTCAACATCCCCGAAAGCCAGCCTGACAAGTGTTTCCTTTTCTGTTACAATACCCCTTTCAAGCGCCTCAGTCGCCCATGCAAGGCAGACCCCGGTGCTCATGGCATCCAGTCCATATGTCTCTACTCTGTGTATGAGCCTGAGCAAATCATCCCTGTTCCCGACTCCAAGCATTGATCCGAGGGAGTAAATCAGCTCGTAATCGTATGAAATCATAATGGTTCTGAAGAAGTACGGTGCATTCCCGTAAGGTAGTCTGAGGACTGCGAGATGAATGCACGCCACCGGACAGTGGCTGCATGCTATTCTTCTTCCGAGGTTGAATTCTGCAAGGGCTTCACCGCTTATCTCCTCCGCTTTTTCAAACCTCGCAGCCTGAAGGTTTCTTGTTGGTAATGCGTTCAGCTCATTAAGGGGTATCACGTTTTCAGCAGTTCCAAGAAGGTGATACTTCTTCATGGCATCTGACTCAACAGCCAGCCTGTATATTTCATCGTAAACTTCCCTGTACTTTTTCGCATCAGCTGGCAGATACTTTTTCTTCCCCCTAACAATCAGAGCCTTGAGCTTCTTGCTGCCGAAAACCGCACCAAGCCCGAGTCTACCGAAATGCCTGTAAGTTTCAGTCGTCACGCAGGAGTATCTCACAAGCCTTTCGCCCGCCCCACCAATCCTCATCATTGTCCTTATTCCCCTTCCCGGCTCGTTTTCAGCGATAATTCTCCCAACAATCAGCGAGTCAGGAATCCCCCAGAGAACCCTGCCGTCCCTGAAGTGCACTCTATCATTCTCAACAACAAGATAAACCGGTTTTTTGCTGGCCCCTTTTATCACTACAGCCCCGTAACCTGCAGAGGCTATTGAGGTGGCAGTTCTACCTCCTGCATGGCTCTCTCCAAGATTGCCTGTGAGCGGACTTTTGAACATTGCGACGGTTTTTGAGGCCAGCGGATATGCTGGAGTTAGTGGGCCGGTGGCGAAAACTATTACGTTTTCCGGAGAAAGGGGATCGACTTTTGGATTCATGTGCTCCCTCATCAACTGCACAGCCACACCTGTCCCACCAAGCCATTTCTCGAAAAGCTCTGGGCGATGCTCGATCTCGTAGGTGTAGTTATCGAGATCTATGATTAAAACCGCATCCCTCACACTTCCACCTCTCTGTAGGCTATCACTCCATGCGGGCAGTAGGCAGCGCAGTAACCACAGTGTATGCAGACAGCTATCTTTCCATCCTCTCTGACAAAGATGGCGTTTAGTGTGCAGGCTTCAACGCAGAAGTGACATCCAAGGCAGAGTTTCTCAACGTAAACAACCCCACCACCCTTCCTTGGCCTTAACGCACCGCTTGGACAAACCTGTGCGCATGGTGGTTCCTCGCATCCCCTGCAGAATATAACTGTTGCTCCTCTCTCAAACCCGCTTAAACTAACGGGAAGAATTGCAGAACTGCTGTTTCCGATTTCAGGTCTTTTTGCGAACTTTCTTGAGCATGCGAACATGCACAGCCCGCATCCAACACACTTCTCTATATCCTCAACCACGAGACGCTTCATGCTCTCTCACCGCATTTTCAAAAGCTTCAATAAACTTTTCCTCCTTTCCCCTGTCAATTACGGTGGCAGCAGCAATTCTGTGAGTTGCGTCAGCAAAACCCCCCACAGCCTCACTTGCCCTCGGTATCAGGTAGTCTAAACCGGGCATCTTTCCCCTCAGAATGAGCCTTTCAAGAGGAGTTGGGGTTCTTGCGCTGACCTTTACAGCATTCCATTCAATCCCACCGAGGTCCGGGATGAATTTAGGTTTATTTTGAAAGCCTATCAGATAGAGATTATCCTTCAAAAAAGTCATGTCCTTTATAATCTGGCAAAATTCCCCGACCATTTTAACACCCATTGGATAAAAGAAATCCCCGACGTGAAACCACTGCGTGTATTCACCAATTCTAAGCTCTCCATCCCTGAGTCTCTCCATCATCTGACGAAACTTCTCATCCCTAAGCATCTCAAGCTGCTTTACCTTTTCCAGAGTTTCCTCATCAAATCCTTCAAAACACGCCTTGATTCCAAATTTGTAAGCCCTCTCCTCGTATCCCACAGCACCCAGAGTTGTGAGGCGCGGGGCAATGACGTCGGCATATTCCCCGAATTTTGTTATGAAATACCTCTCCCTCGCTCCTTCAAATCTCACCCTCACCTGTCCGGCATCAATTGCCTCCTCCAATGCAAATCTGTCAAAACCCAGCACACCTCCGCTTCTGTCGTGGTAATCCCCAACGCTCCCTAAAACGGCTATATAGGCATACTTTAACGCCTCCTCTTTTGCAATCGCCCTGAAAAATATGTAGTTCAGACTTGATGCGGAAACAAAAACATCTCCGGAAATTCCTGCAAGCTCAGGATCAAGAACATGAACGTAATCGCTTTCCACATCCTTGGCCGGGTGATGGTCTATTATCAGAACCATGTTCTTTCCCGCATTGATTTTATCTATCATCTCAGCCGCAAGTCCGGCAAGATCCGTGTATATGATCATTCTGTCTCTCGAAGAGTGTATTTTTTCCACAATCGCCGGATACACCTTCTCAATGCAAATCAGCTCCGCTTCAATGCCACGGTAATCACAGAGTTTTTTCAACAGTGCGGCAGAGCAAATTCCATCGGCATCATTGTGATGCACAACGGTAATACCATCCCCGGAAAAGCTTCTGATGTAATCAGCTACCTTCTCAACCCATTCAAAAAACTCCCGGTGAAGAAACTCCTCCATGTTAAATTTTTGTTAAGCTAAATATATAACTTTCATCTGAGATGAATGCAGTCTCCGGCATATATCTTCCTGCCATCTACCACAAGAGAACCTTCTTCAGAGATTGATTCTGCAATACCCTCAATAACACCTGAGGGCGTGATTACTCTCACCTTTTTGCCGATTGTAGAACATCTCTTTTCAATTTCTTTCCTTAGTTCATCCCAGGAACCTTCAAGAAGAACCCGGTAATTCTTTGAGAAGTTTTTCAGAACTGACTCAAAAACCTCTTTTCTGGACATATCAAACAGCTCGGAAATGGAGATCCCATTTTCAGGAGCGGGATTTTTCACGTTAATTCCGATTCCTATTATGACGAGCGGTCTTTCAACCTCACCGTGAAGTTCGGAAAGAATTCCGCACACCTTTCTGCCATGAATTAGAACATCGTTGGGCCACTTTATCTCAGCATCAGGAATTGATTCCGCAACGCTCAATCCTGCAATGAGGGTAAGCTTGGGTAAATCAGAGTAATCGAGAGGTGGTGAGAGTGTCAGGGAAAAGTATAACCCTCCTTCCTCGCTCAGCCACATCCTGCCATGCCTCCCCCTTCCTGCAGTTTGCCTGTTTGCGAAGAAAAGGACTTTTGGTTTGCCGTACTCTCTCGCTCTTGTGTTGGTTGAATCTGTAACATCATAGAAGTGTACTTCCTCAAAACCATTTTCGAAAGCTATCATTGCAACCATGTATGGATTGAGCTCCACCTCTCCAACAATTCTGTAACCGGATGTATCAGATTCAAGAGATATGCCGTTCTCCTTTAACTTCTGCACAGCCTTCCAGACAGCAGTCCTTGTAATCCCCAGTTCCTTACCGAGCTTCTCACCGGATGCTGGCTTTTCAGATAAAATCCTGTAAATTCTGTAGTCTGTTGATTCTTTTGAAATTCGCATGAAATTACAACACCACAATCTTAATAAACCCTTTTCCCACTTAGCTTTTTGAGGGCCCGTGGCTCAGCCTGGTCAGAGCGCTCGCCTGATAAGCGAGAGGTCCGGGGTTCAAACCCCCGCGGGCCCATGCAGAGAAGTCTACCATCAAGCCCGGGTGGTGTAGTCCGGCCTATCATGCGGGCCTGTCGCAGCGGGGCCAGCTGAAAGAGCTGAGATGGCCCCCTGCAGAGAGCCCGCGACTCGGGTTCAAATCCCGGCCCGGGCGTTCATAACAAAGTTCGAGGTGCGGGCTTATAGGGTTAGACGGTTTTTTAATTTGCTTTTTCCTATACGCCTGCCCGTACTGTGCCAAATTTGCAATGGAGGTTGAGCCAGAGATCTTGAGAAATTATGGCGATAAGGTGAAAATCGTCTTCAGAGACTTTCCCGTTCACGGAGAGGGGAGCATGGGAAGTAATGGGAGATCCACGACATTGATAGATCTAAATGTCTCTGCTCGAAATCGCCTTAATGTAATTAGAGGCTATCTTCCTCAGTTTTTCATCATCTGTAACAAAAGTTGCCTCTTTCTTTATCGCCATCACAACATATGATGCATCTTATGCTGTTATTCCATTCCTTGCCGCAAATTAAAGGATCTCATTCTCAAAACCCCTTGCAGAAACCACCTTTATCGTTGCAAGGATTTCGCCTACGATTTTAGCAAACTCCAAGGCAGTTTCTCTGTCAATATTCTCCAGCAAGAAGAACTCCTTCCACTTTTAATCAAATTCAGGATGGCACCTGCGTCGAGGAACATCATCTTTCTCTGTCCTCCCTTATCTTATCACCCTGACGATTTCCTCATCCTCAATCTTTTCCAGTTTTTCTGATAGCTTTTTAGCCCTGCTTTCAAGTTCTTCAAGGGCCTTCTTTTTAACTTCCTCCTCCAGCGCTGTGCGGTAAACTTATTTAAGTAGGGTATACTTTCTAAAGGAACAACCAAATCGGCGATATGTGGGAGTAAAGCGTGCTCAGGATGAGGGGAGCCCGTTCCTCCCGAAAGTACTTTAATGAAAAGAGGGGGAAGGCTATCGGCTAAGAAAGTTTAGCATGTTCTAAAAGTGGCGGATAGTGGAAACGGCAAGAATTTTTGATTTATTCAGCCTGAATACCTTTCCGATCGCGCAGATTTAACCTCCTTCTGCAGAAACATCCTTCTGGATTGTTTTACACATTTTTATTTAAAACTTTTCTAACCCCCGCTCTTAAGGGGCTTTCAGTTATAATCCGAAGTGTATAAGTATCATCTTTTCACACCAATATGCTATAAAATATCCAGCAGCATGAATAGTGCCAAAGGAGCTTTATAAAAATCGTATTTTGAGAATGCGAATCCATGAAAATTTTAAAACGATTGCGGTGCAGTTTTGTTGACAGGAATCCAATTCAAAATTTTAATGGAATTTTAAAGGAAATGAAACTGCATAATAAAATTCCGCATCCTTAAAATTTGAATCGATTATATTCACCTTTATATCGTATATATTGAAGAGTGATAGGGAAGCTCAACGCCGGAGCATTTTTATAGGGAAAAGCCGTGGCTGAAACAGTTTTTATTCGGATTTATTTTTCTTTTATTTCCGCAAACAGAATGCCTTTGGCTTATATGGCTTCGGAATCCCTTTTTAAACCCATGGTCAACTTTGAGGGATTCCGACGGTGTTACTGAAAGCGGACAGAAAAGCTTATATTTTTCGATTTGCAGAATTTTCAATAGCCCTCGCAATCGACATCCCCTGAAAACGGGGATTGAAAGGAATCGTGCCCTCATTGTATACTCTCCACAATATCTTTTCCTCGCAATCGACATCCCCTGAAAACGGGGATTGAAAGATGTTCTGTCTTATCTCTCCTATTG
>CAZZLE010000289.1:0-8987 GCA_964654595.1 uncultured archaeon
AAGGATGATATAAAGAAAGTTGTACGGAGACCGAGATGAGAGCATTTTTTGTGGGAAGATTTCAGCCATACCATCTTGGACACCACGAAGTTATCAGAAGCATTCTCAGGGAAGTTGATGAGCTCATAATAGGAATAGGCAGTGCACAGGAGAGCCACTCACTCGAAAACCCCTTTACAGCAGGGGAGAGAGTTCTGATGATAGACAAGGCAGTTGAGGAGATCAAGAAGGAAATGGGGATTGACAAGAAGGTTTACATTATTCCCCTCGAAGATATTTACCGAAACAGTCTCTGGGTGGCTCATGTTTGTTCCATGGTTCCTCCATTTGACATTGTTTACACAAACAATCCCCTCGTTTACCGTCTTTTCAAAGAAGCGGGCTTCAAAGTCATGCACACAAAAATGTACAACCGCAACGAATATCACGGCACGGAAATCAGAAGGAAGATGCTCGAAGGAGAGGACTGGGAGAAATACGTTCCAAAATCTGTTGCAGAGATAATAAAGGAGATAAAAGGAATAGAGAGATTGAGAGATATCTCCGGAAGGGATTTCTGATGTTCTCAGTCAGATGGGGAGAACTTTACTTCAACGTCGTTTTGGATGGTGGAGAGGCTGTAAAATCTTACTTCTCAACCTTCCCATCCTTTGATTTCTCTGATTCCGAACATGCAGAACAGCTCCTGAGATATTTTTCAGGTGAGAAAGTTGAGTTCAGGATTCCTTACAGGCTTGATGCAAGCGAGTTCGCTGAGCGTGTGCTTGAAGAGGTCAGCAAGATACCTTATGGCAAAATCAGAACTTATTCGGAAATTGCCAGAACTCTCAAAACTTCACCCAGAGCTGTTGGGCAGGTGGTTAAAAGAAACCCCTTACCGATTATCATTCCCTGCCACAGGGTTGTCGGGAAGAAGGGAATCGGGGGATACACTGCCGTAAATACCGCGAGCCAGAAAATTGACGGTAAAAGTCTGAAGGAAAAGCTGCTCAGGCTTGAGGGGATTTTTTGAATTTTGCGACTCTTCAGTTATCATTTTCCAGTTAATTAAAAAAATATTGAAATTTGCTCGAAGGTTAAAACTCAACAAACTTTTCCTTAGGTGCATTGCAAAGAGGACATTTTTCCGGTGCTTCATTTTCCATTGCGTACCCGCAAACTGGGCAGATGTAGATTTTACCCCTGTAATCTTCTCCACTATCAATCAATTTCCTGAAAAGCCCGGCATGAACCTTTTCAGTCTCAAGCGCCCACCTTATACTGCTCATCGCCCTCTTGTTGCCTTCATTCTTTGCCTCCTCATAGAACCTGGGATACATATCTTCAATCTCGTATGTCTCTCCTTTGTAAGCTGTTTCAAGATTCTTCTTAACATCGTTAACGTCTTCAAGAATTTTCAGGTGGTTCTTTGCATGGACAAATTCTGAAAAGGCTGCAGCCTCAAAAACTCTCGCAATTCCTTCAAGCCCCTTGCTTCTTGCTATTTCAGCATAAATCCTGTATCTGACCATAGCCTGACTCTCTCCAGCATAAGCGTGCCTCAAATTCTCCTCCGTTGCCATGAAATCACCTCACTCTTTAAGAGCGTAATAGCATCTCTTTGGAGAATGCACAAGTCCCTCATTCTTCAGTTCCTTTATTATTTTTGATACTTCCTTGTTATCCAGTCCTGTTTCCTTTGCGATATCTCCGGGTCTAACTGGCTTTCCAGCTTTTTTCATCGCTTCCAGAACGAGCTTTTTTGCATCGCTCATAAATAAAAGCAATCTTCCCGATACTTAAGTTTTTGGTTCGATATTCGTAAAAATTTTTTAAATTTCAAATTCTGAAGACTATTCCTGCATATCCAACAACCTGACTTCTGTCTGCAACATCTCCGCTTGTGGAGTAGTCAACGAGCTCCGCAATTGCTCCCTTTGCCTTTGAGTAGTGCATTGAAACTGCTATGCACCCGTAACCGCAAACGCTTGCCTGCAGCTTGTAAATCGTTTCGTAGTATTTTTTAACATTCATTGATAGAATGGCATCAATGACAATGCCATCGAGTCTTCTGCACTCCTCATCTGGCAGATAGTGGTGCATGTCTGATGACGCTATAACCACAATCCTCCTGCCAGTTTCCTCCTCAGCTTTGAGGATTTCCTCCGCCACCTCTTTTGCAGTTTCTTCATCCTGCATCCCGAGACATATTGGAACGATTTTAAAGTCGTCGTGCAGATACTGGAGAAACGGAACCTGAACTTCGAGGGAGTGCTCGTATCTGTGGGCTATTTCATCAGGTGCAACTATTAATTTTGGCATGGCTTCAATGAAATCGGTATCAACCTCAACCTCACCAAGAGGTGTGAGCCAGCTGTCTGTTGAGACTGCAACAGGAAGACCATATCCGGTGTGGTTCGGGCCAACTATAACGAAGGTCTCGGCATCTGGTAGCAGAGAGTGGACCCTGCCTGCGGTTCTTCCGGAATAGATGTAACCCGCATGTGGAGAAACGCATGCCACAACGCTTTCATCTTTCGAGGGATATGTGTATTCTCTAAGCATTGCGAGCAGCGATTCAGGGTTTGAAGGGTAAAAACTCCCCGCCACTCTTGGGTGTCTCATGAAAAATATTCTCATGAAACTCTATAAAGTTTGCTTTCACAGTTAATTTAAAAAGCATTGAATTAACTTGCAGTATGGGCAAAACAATAGCTGAAAAAATACTCAGTGAAAAATCAAAAAGTGATGCTTACGCTGGCGACCTTGTTGTTGCAGAAATTGATCAGATAGCCCTGCAGGATGGCACGGCTCCACTGGCGATAAGGCAGCTGATGGAGCTTGGAACCGAGATTAAAGCAGCTAAAAGAACGCACTTCTTCGTCGACCATGCTGCCCCCTCGCCAAGAAAAGAGCTGAGCAATGACCAGAAGTTCATCTACGAATTCGCAAGAAAGATCGGTGCAGACTTCAACCCTCCGGGAGAGGGGATAATCCACCAGATAATGGTTGAGCGTTACGTCAAACCCGGAGATCTGGCTGTGGGGGCTGACAGCCATACCTGCACCTACGGTGGTATTGGAGCTTTCTCAACAGGAATGGGCTCAACAGATGTGGCAGTTGCCATTGCTCTTGGCAAGAACTGGTTTAGAGTGCCAGAAAGCTTCAGGGTTGAGCTTGATGGTTCCTTACCCAGAGGAGTTTTCGCAAAGGATGTCATTTTGAAGCTAATCGGCGACCTCGGGGTTGATGGAGCAACCTACAAGGCTCTGGAGTTTCATGGTGAATGTGCCAGAAGAATGAACGTTGAGGAGAGGCTTACAATTTCAAACATGGCTGTAGAGTGCGGAGCCAAGGCCGGGATTTTTGAGAGTGATGAGAACACAAGAAAATTCCTCGCCGAGCTTGGCAGAGAAAACGATTTCAGAGAGGTTAAAGCAGACGAGGATGCGGAGTACGAGAGGGAGATATACATGGATGTTTCAACACTCGTGCCGGTAATATCCAGGCCGCACAACGTTGACAATGTTGCTGAAGTTGAGGAAGTTGAAGGCACGGAGGTGAACCAGGTTTACATCGGCACCTGCACCAATGGCAGACTGTCAGATCTGGAGATTGCTGCAAAGATCCTGAAAGGCAGGAAAGTAAAGGAAGGGGTAAGGCTGATAGTAATTCCTGCGAGCAGAAGAGTCTACCTGCAGGCCCTTGATAAAGGCCTGATAAGGACATTTGTTGAAGCTGGTGGAATGGTTCTCAATCCCGGCTGTGGACCGTGCGTGGGGATTCATCAGGGTGTGCTTGCCGATGGAGAGGTTTGCCTGTCAACGCAGAACAGAAATTTCAGGGGAAGGATGGGAAATCCAAATGCTGAGATTTACCTATGTTCCCCGGCAACAGCTGCTGCGAGTGCTGTTAAAGGCTACATTGCAGATCCAAGGGAATTTCTATGAATATGAAGATATCAAAAGGGTTGCTTAAGACGATACTGGAAGCTGCAAAAAATGCTCACCCGGATGAGTTCATAGCACTTCTCAGCGGGGAAAAGGATGTAATGGATGAACTCATTTTTCTTCCATTTGCTTCAAGCTCCGTCTCAGCTGTTATTCACCTCGAAATGCTGCCAATCGGCATGAAAGTTTTTGGAACGGTTCACAGCCATCCTACACCAACCTGCAAACCCTCTGAGGAGGACATGGCTTTATTCACGCGATTTGGAAAGTACCACATCATCGTCTGCTACCCCTACGATGAGAAAAGCTGGAAATGTTACAACAGAAAAGGAGAGGAAGTGACGCTTGAAGTTGTTGAAAAAGATTAATATACGATAAGAAATAAAGAGATTTGAAATGCCCCGTACTGTTAAAGATTTGCTCGTGGAAATTAAAGATACAACAGAGCTGATGGTTGACCTCGCCTATTCGGCAATTCTTTACAACAATGAGGACATTGCCGAAGAAGTTCTTGAACTTGAGGGCAGGGTTCTTGACCTGCTTAAACAGATTAGGGTTGTGTCAGTCCTTGCTGCAAGGAGAATGGAGGAAGCAGAGAAACTCTCGTCAATTTTGCAGATAGCCAATGCGGGGCAGAAAATAAGCAGTGCTTCTGCTGACATCTCATCTCTTGTTCTCAGAAACATCAGGCTCTCTGAAGAGATGGTCAAACTGATGCTTTACCACTCAGAAGAGACAGTTGTAAAGCTTGAAGTTCCGGAGAACTCTGAAATCTCAGGAAAAACTCTGGGAGAAGTAAAGCTTCATACAAGAACGGGAATGAGAGTGATAGCCATCAAACGAGGTTTTAGCTGGATTTTCAATCCCGACCGCGATACTGTGATATACAAAGGAGATTTGCTGTTCGCAAAGGGAGACCCCGCAGCCTTACCGAGGTTTTACGAGGTTGTTGCAGGTAAAAAAATTTCTCCTCCACCAGAACCTCCAGACATAAAGATAGAGGAGCTTGACAGAGCTGTTGATCTGCTCATTGAGATGAAAAACCTCTCTGAACTCTCAGTAGACCTTGCCTACTCCTCACTGATATACGGAAATGACGAAATAGCCTTAGAGGTAGTCTACCTTGAAGAAATTATTGACAACAGAAAATTCGAAATTGAGAAAAATGTGCTGAAATGCAGCAGATACTTCAATGACGAGCAGCTAAAGCCTCTGATGGCGATTATAGAGATAGCATACTGTTCTGAGTTAATAGCAGATGCTGCCAGAGACATTGCACAGGTTCTTCTCGACAAGATGGAGATACCCACAATATTCAAGGAAGCAATGAGAGAAGCTGATGAAGTTTTAACACTAATAACAGTCTCTGACGAATCCCCGCTCCATGGAAAGACTCTTGGAGAGGCGAGAGTTGAGACCAACACGGGAATGCACGTTATTGCAGTCAAAAGAAAGAACGAATGGATAACAAAGCCAACTGCAGCAACAAGAATTTTCAGTGGAGATGTTCTTATTGCAAAGGGAACGAGGGAGGGGGAGAGCGAGCTTTTAAAACTCTGCTCTACCCGTGCACGGCTTCAATAAGCTTCACCACAAGCTCCCTTTTGATCATCGAACTTCTGTCCCCCTCGCAAACTATAGATCTCACACCAATTATGTCAGGAGAGAGTTTCTTCAGCATTTCTATGTGGTTCCAGCCTATGTTGCCCGCAAGCGCAACCATCAGCCCGTTATCCCTCGCCAAGCTTACAAATTTCTCGACATCGCTAACCTTCATGTGATCAAACAGAGATGTACCATCCTTTATTGCGGTGTCAACCATAACTATGTCAGCTCCAGCCTTTGCAACCACCTCGGGCAGGCTCAGAGGTGAAACTGAGGATATTCTGTAGTGATCACCATAACCAGCAGCCACAACTTTCCTTGAAGGATCATAATCTTTGACAGCTCTAACAACTGCAGACATCATCTCATAGGCCTCTTCAGCATTTCTCACTCCGTAAAGACCGACCTTTATGTAATCAGCACCCGCAACGGCTGCGCCAAGAGCTGCGAGGCTTGCAGTTCCCGGTTTGAAGGGCATGTCACCTGTGGTGGCGCTGATTTCCTTGCCATGTTTTTTGGCAATTTCTGAAATCTCTCTTATAACCCACGGAAAGTTAGCACCGAGAGAACCTTCAGCCGGATTCTTTACATCGATTATGTCAGCCCCTCCCTCAATTGCCTGCAACGCTTCCGCAACATTCATGGGGCTTACAAGTACCTTCATAAAAACTCGAACTGTGAGGTGATATATATGCCTTTTGAAAGAGATTTAAACATCCAAAGCAATGCAGATTCATGAGAGTAAGAAGCCCAGAAATCCACAAAGAGATTAAAGTTTCAGAACTGGTAGAAATGCTTGGAAACACAGCTTTCAATGCTCGAAGACTCGGAGAGGCTGCTAAAATCTGTGAGGAAATGATAAAAAAAGGTTCATTCGTTTTTCTAACTCTTGCAGGAGCAATGATTCCTGCCGGGATGAGGAAAATAATTGCAGGAATGATGCAGAATGGTTTTATAAGCTGCTTAGTGACAACAGGAGCCAATGTTGTTCACGAAATTGTTGAATCTCTCGGTGCAGGCCATGAAATCGGTAGCTGTTACGTGGATGACAGAGTTTTGGCTGAGGAGAACATAAACAGAATTTACGATGTATTTGTATCGCAGGAAGCTTTTGAGAAGGTTGAAGAATTTCTTTCAGATGTTATTTCGGAACTTGAGGGATTTTACGCAAGCTACGAGTTTCTGTGGGAGGTTGGGAAAAGACTGGAGGACGAAAACTCCTTCCTCAGAATTGCGGCCGAAAAGGAAATTCCGGTGTTCTGTCCAACCCTTCACGACTCTATAGCCGGTCTTCATGTTATGATTTACCGCAAGAACCTGCAGATAGATTTCTTCAGAGACGTGAGCAGGATAGTGGATCTGTGCTTTCAAAAAAGAAAGATGGGGGTGATTGTTGTCGGTGGGGGTGTGCCGAAGAACTTCACCTTCCAGGCAATGCTCTTAGCTGAGGGATTTGATTATGCTGTTCAGATCACAACCGATTCCCCTCAGTGGGGAGGGCTGAGCGGGGCAACTCTTGAGGAAGCTAAGAGCTGGTGCAAGCTCAAGCCGGATGCAAAGGCTGTGACAGTTTACTGCGATGCCACGATAGCACTTCCGGTAATCTACGCCTACCTCTTAGACAGGTTTTAAGTGATGCTGAAAAAGCTCTTAAGTGTCTGAAACTGAACTGGATTATGAAGCACAGATTCGACCCAAATAAAGCCCATGTTCTGGATTCCGAATGGAGAAGAAAGATTTTTCCACCGGAAAAGGTCATTGGGTTCATTGAAAGTCTCAGACCAAAAAAGAATGTCGCTTTCGATATCGGAGCCGGTACAGGCTACCTGACGATCCCCTTAGCCAGGGTTTTCAAAAAAGTCTACGCAGTGGAGATAAGCGAGGAGATGGCCAGAATTCTGAGAAGAAGGGTTGAGGAGGAGGGGTTGCCAAATGTCGGGATAATAATCTCAGAATCGCCACCAGATCTTGATTTCAAAATTGACGTTGTCCTTTTCTCAAATGTTCTTCATGAAATGGACAATCCGGAAGAATATCTGGAATGGGCTTCGAGAGCGGATTATGTGGTTATCGCTGAATGGAAAAAGGAGGACATGGAGTTTGGCCCACCAGTTGAGGAGAGGCTGAGTTTGGAGGATATTAAAAGACTGAGCAAGCTGAATCTTGTAAAAAGCGAAGAATTAAGCTACCACTACCTGGCAGCGTTCAAAAAGGTTTAATTAGCTCCTAACTCCGAGAATCGACTTCGGAGACCTTTTTATCCTTCTTCTCCTCTTACCATCTGATGTGTACTTCTGATTTGGCCCTGGCTTCTTGTAGTCCTGCCATTTTGTAGGCACAAGTCTGTACTCGTTGCTGTTTCTCTTCTTAATTTTCACCCACGTTACACTTCCTGTCTTTCCCATGTTCCCCTTTCCACCTTCCAATTTAAAAACTTTTACCTGAAAGTCTTAAAAAAACACCCAGAACCATGAGTGCTGAACCGATCCAGACAGCATTAATCATTGGAACACGGTAGTATTCGAGAGTTACAGTGTTTCTGTCAAAGCTTTTTATTGCATAGTAACTGTCCCAGAAAATTTCCGTGACTATCTCAACCGTTGAAACTATTCTATTGTCCGGGTAAAAGTGCAACTTTGGTGCTATCACCCCTTCAGGGGTTTTTATAAATGCCGTCAGCGTACTTTTTTCTGCATCTCCGCTGATCTTCATATCAAGCAGCAAATACTCCCCCGTGGAGTTCTGGGTTACTGTGATTGTCCTGGCATCTTCAAAAAGCCAAACAGAAGTTGCTCCAACAAAAAGAAGAATTACGCCCAGATGAGTTAGTGTAGAAGGCATGGAAATCTTCTTTATCTTTAATATTGCAAGGAGTACAATCAAAGCAAAAATGGGCAGAAATGTTATCAGAAAATACTCTCTTTTAACCGTAACTGAAATTCCTGCTACCGTACCAAGAAAAACAACGAGTGCTGCTGATGAAAAGATGACCGGCAGATTCCTGTTGCAGAGACTTGAAATAGACAGCTCTCTGATCTTGTATACAAGGGGAGTTAGCGAGAACAAAATCGGAATGATGTAACTGTACTCACTCGCCTCTCCAAAACTGTGTACAGAGCTTACAATACCGCTTCTTGTGATAAATGTCGCAAAAAGGATGAGCGAGAAGGTCAGGTAGGCAAAGTACTCCCTTCCTCTGGTAAGATGGAAGTATGCTGTAAGGGTGAGCCACGGAAGGAGAGATGCGTTCTCCACCGGATCCCACCCCCAGAAACCCCCCCCGCCACGCGGCCTTCCCCCCCCCCCGCCGCCACCACGACCGCGCGGACTTACGTGATAAATGCTGTGTAGCGCACCGTTGTGCGCTAACACACGCAAATTAATACCGTAAATGAACGGTTGCCAGGCTCACAACGCTTTTCATGACTCACGCCATGGCAATTTGCCGATGGT
>CAZZLE010000290.1:0-24253 GCA_964654595.1 uncultured archaeon
TGTACTGATATACACACCTGACCTGCGATCGAGAAACCCCCGGCGATGGTGGCATGGACAGCTCTGTCTATGTCGACACCATCACAAACTATCAAAGGTGTGTTCGAACCGAGTTCCAAAGAAAGCTTCTTCAAACCAGCATAAGCGATGAACTGCTCCTCAACGCTCTGTTCAGTGATTGGGACACCGCTGAACTGCAGTATTGCACCCACTATTATTCCCCAGATCAGTGTCGTTAAGAATTTCGTTGTATCAAAGCTTTGGGGGTTGTCGGAATTCAGATGCTTTTTCACGTACATAGACAGGCTGTACACTACGGCACTTAACACTGCAATCCCTAAACTGCTCAAATCCATATCCGCATCACCCCCAGATATTTATTGATAACATTGCCAAAAATATAAAGATTATCTACACTAATAAGCCACAACATGTACCATACACCAAACAACGGCAAAGCTAACGTAATCATTCGTTATCACCTAAACTCCTTAGTTCATTCAACACAGACTTGACGTATGTCTGTTTCACAAGCTTTCTATTGCTAATCATATTAACCAGAACATCTTCTCTATTGCCATTAAGTAATCCTTTTTTCATCAAGTCATCTACAACTTTCTCTGTCTCAATTATCTCTACAGCAATCTCAAGCCATCTGCCACTTTTTCCTTTAACAAACTTAACAAGTTTCCTGAATCTTTCGTCATTTAAGAACATCTCAATATCCTCGTTGCTGACTTTAACGTTGTCGATTCTATAATAATCCTCTGCAAGTTCTTCTGAGTATGCACCACGCAAGTATCTGTTAAACTCATACTCTATACTTGAAACACCAAAAAATTGAGCTAAATAAACAAGCTTTTGAATCTTAAGTCTGCTATCTACTCTTTTAGTATTGTATGTTACCCCATTAGCTTTTAGTGCCTCGAGTAATGCTTTTAATGTCTTTACTTTATCAACGACAGACATAATCCTACTGCCGTATACCCGACACAGAACTCAATAATGTCTCCGATATAGCACTCAACATGTTCTCTCTTGTAGAGGAACTCAATGAACTCGTAGAATATGAAGATGATGAAGAGCAGCGGAAAAAATAGCTGATTCCTCCAGTCAACAAGTGAATCAAGCTTCTCCAGTCATCAAGGACTTCAGCTTTCATGCTCTAACCCACTCAATCAACACCATATCACACAGCGGACACTTGAGCCTCCATCCAGTTTCAGTCTCTTCGTATACTGCTCTGTGTCTCTTTCCGACAATTTTGAAGGCTTTTTCTTCCTCTATCATCGTTAAGTCTCTGACTTTACCCTTCAGCACTTCAAATCTCTCTTGTGCTCTTGTTCTGACACTTTCTCTGAATGATGTAGCCCACTCTCTGTATTCAGCTATCCAGTCTTCAACGCTTGCAAGCTCTTCGAACCCAGTTTCTCTTCTAAATTTGTTCGTTTCAACAAGCTCTTCTCCTGTTGGTATCCATTCAGGTTCAAGTGATGGAGCTTCAAAAGTTTCAACATAGTCCTCAATACCGATATCGCTTACTTCCTCTGGCGGATAAATATGTGCTCCGCAACTGCTACATTCAATCCATTCAATCTTGTGCTTCATTTAAATCACCTCATATCTGCACAGCTTTAGCTGTTCCAGCAGTTCCGTTTGTGCCGTGATAATCCACTGTAGCTCCATGAGTACCACCTGCGACACTTAGAGTTCCAGTATTCACAAGTGTCTTGTATAGAACATAAACTATACCACCCCCTCCTCCACCACCGCATGAATCATAATCTCCTTCAGTTCCACCGCTTCCTCCGTATCCTCCGTTAGCTCTTATTGTTCCAGTATTGTTAAAGCTATTGCAAAGAACTATTATTTGTCCTCCGCCACCTCCTCCACTACCGGCAGCACAATAACCGTCTACTGCCGCTCCTCCGCCTCCACCACTACCGTAAATGTTTGGTATACTTTTTGTAGTTGTTGGGGACTTACCAAACACGTTAACAATAACCCAGTCTATTATGGCTTTTTTAACTTCATCTGCTAACTCTGCATAGCTGTTGAAAGTTATGTAAGTTGAACTACCACCTGCACCGCCAGAATACGTACTACTATAACCTCCCCCACCCCCTCCATTAGTATTACCTGCACCGCCCAATGATCCTCCTCCATTTCCGCCTGTTCCAGCGGTATCCGTTCCAACTCTATAGAAAACGCCTGAACCTCCTGTTCCACCTGAACCGTTTGCTGCTACGGTGGTACCACTTGATCCACTTCCACCATCAGCTCTAACAACATAACTATTATTAAATTCACCTGCAAAGATAATTAACCCGCCTCCTCCATCTCCACCTATTCCTGCTCCACTTGCTCCACGAGCACCTCCTGTTCCTCCAGTACTGGATTTCCATAAATACCCATAGCAGTTTAGGGTTTTGACAATCAAAGTACCCGGTTGTCCACCAATCGATAGAGTTACTCCTGACTCAATCGTAAGAGTATTATATCTATTAACTCCGATTACAGCCGTACTTGATGTAACCGTTAGGTCTCCAGCTCCATAGGTTAAAATATAAGTAAGATTTGATGAAACAGGTGTGTTATAAAGTATGCTTTGCATCCTATCTGTTGGCAAGTCTGGATGAGTAATTATATCGTAAGCCTTAGAGGGCGATAAATTACTGTCTCCTATGATTGCACCTGCTTTAGAAGCTAACAGGTTTGTATTATTAAAAATCGAAACTACCTTTGTAAATGATAGATTTTCATCGTTAACTATTGATGCTGCTCTGGAAGCTGATAAGTTTTCATCACTAATTATTGCTGCCGCTTTGGAAACACTTAAGTTCCCGTGATTTAAAATCATTATTGCTTTAGAAACACTCAAATTCTCATGATTGAATATTGATGCTGCTTTAGAAGCTGACAAATTATCATGATCTATGACTGCAGCTGCTTTAGAAACACTTAAGTTCTCGTAATTGAATATTGCAGCCGCTTTAGAAGCTGATAAGTTATTATGATTGATAATTGCAGCTATTTTGGAAGTGGACAAATTGACGTTATCAAAAATTGCAGCTATCTTAGAAGCAACCAAATAATTTGAATTAATCACAGATGCTAAGAACTCTGCAGAAAACAGCTTTTCAAAGTCCTCAGCTATCTTAGGAATATATGTCAGCACGTCGTTGATGTAGCCAGCTATATCATCAGCCGTCAGCTTCCCAGCATTGTAAAGTAACTCAACATACGGAAACAACCTTGCCGCTCTCGGGTCTTTCTTCTTGAACAGCTCAATGTAGCTGTCCTCCAAGGCACCAACATCAGTTATTCCACCAGCACCAGCACCTTGAGGCGGATACCCCATACCACATCACCTCAATCACGAAATAGAAGCTCCAATCTCATAAACTTTTACATCCAAGGCTACAGCATTGACGCTGTACCTGAAGTTTATTTCTTCATTTTCATCGACAAAAATATCGAAAGCGTACAAACACTCTGCGTCGAGCGGGTTTCCACCGTTGAGCTTCATTGTCACTTCGGATTCTCCAGCTCTCTTCACGACGCTGAGGACGCCGGATGTGTCAAAGCAGGCGTAAATCCTTATCACACACGGGGGAATCATAGGAACGATGTTTTCAGAGAAGAAGTCTGCATCTGCCGCAACAGACTGATTGAAGAGAGAACCCTTGACGTTAGGTCTCAGCATTGCAATTACGGCTGCTCCTATACTGTTGTAGGCGTTCAGCATTTCGAAAATGTTGTCCCTAATATACCTGATGTTTCTCTCCGTTGAGTTCATAATCCCGCCTCGCTCAAAGCTTTATCATAAAACGCTCTGATTTTATCTACATAATCTTTCGTTGTTTCGATGCCGTAGAAATCCACAACTGCCACCACATTCTCTACCGGTTCCAGACTTTTCAGCTCTACCACCAGCTCATGCTCTGTCACTATAAGCTTGCCGTAATCCGTATAAAAGTTGATCTTTTCCTTGGAGTTCAGGTGAATGAGGTCAAATAACACAATATCATCATTGATTATTTTAACATGAGTGCTCATGTCGGGATCTGTGTCGAGATCAAAGAAAACGGGAATTATTCTTGAATTTGCTTCTGGACTCGGTGTTATTCTGATTGTTTCGCTTCCGCCGGGAGGAATTATGTACATCTGCTTTACCGAAACGTCCCTTCCTCGCCCCCGCTCCACGATGATCTTGAGAATTTCCCCGAAACTCAGCCGAACAGCCATAAAATAAAAAGTATCAAGTGGTATATAAGTTTTACTTTCGACGCATGAGAACTATCAGCAGTACGATAAGCATCAGTGCTGCGATTCCTCCGGCTATCCCAAGGATCAGCAGCTGACTGATCATTTTGAACGTCACTTTAACGGTCGGCTGCTCGTCTGTTGGCTTCACTTTTGCTTCGAATGGGATAAAGACGTATCCTTTCTTTGAACATCTGACCCTGTACTCCACATTCTTCTCAACTGAAATCTCCGTAACTTTTCCTCCAGCTATGACGCTTGCTGAATCGTAGTAGATGACAGTGTCCTTTATCTGCTCCTCATCTGCATCAATCTCCACAATGATTTTACCTTTCTCTTCGGGTTTGACAGTTCCTCCCTCTCCGGGTTCGGAAGGTGGAGGCTGCGGAGGCTGTGCAGTCTGCAGCTTAACCTCAATAAGGAAGTAGTCCTGAAGCTTGCTCTCGCACCATATTTCAACTCTTATGTAGCCGTCCACTGTCGGGATCGGCACTGCTCCTTCAGCGGGACTGATCCAAGCTGATCCTCCAAACCATCCAGCCGTTTTGGAATACGTCTTTTTGTCGTATTCAGCTTTATTTGTATCCAAATATCTCAGAACGAATGTAAGCTCACAGTCTGAAAGCCACTTCGTGCAGTCGTACTGAACCTCAAGGTACAGATTTGCATCTCTCTGAAGGTATACCGGTCCGAAAGTCCTTCCAGCAAACTGTCCGCACTGGTCAGAAACCAGCACCTGCCAGTTCTCGCCCTGCCTTATCCTGACTCCGCAGAGCTCCCCGCACAGCTCCGATGGTGGAGGCTGCTCTTCAGATATGAGCTTAACCTGAATGAAGAACCAGCTCTCAAGTTTATTGTCACAGTATATTTCGATCTTCACATACCCGTCTTTGGTCGGAGCCGACAGTGCTCCATCGCCAACGCTGACCCATCCCGTTCCTCCAAACCATCCAACCGTCTTCGTATAGGTTTTCTTGTCGTACTCAGCTTTGTTTGCATCCAGATAGCTGACCACAAACTTGACGCTGCAGTCCGAATACCACTTAACGCAGTCATACTGAACATCCAGATAGAAACCTGTCTTCTCACGCAGCGTCACAGGACCAAGTGTTCTTTCTTTAAGCAGGTCGCACAGGTCGAATGCCAGAATCTGCCAGTCACCTGTCTGTTTTATTCTGACTCCGCACAGCTGTCCGCATGGTCCTTCACTGGGCGGTGGAGGCGGTGGTGTCTGCAGCTTAACCTGAATGTAGAAGTAGGTTTCCAATTTTCCATCGCAGTACACCTCGACTTTTATGTATCCGTCCTTGCTTGGAGCTGGTAAGGGGTTATCACTGACAGTAACCCATCCCTCTCCGCCAATCCAGCTTACTGTTCTGCTGAAGGTCAATTTATCGTATTCGGATTTACTGCTGTCCAAGTAGTTAATCACATACTTAACACTGCAGTCCGAGTACCACTTTGTACAGTCAAACTGGAGATTCAGGTAGAACCCTGTTTTTTCCTGAAGGGTTACTGGTCCAAATGTTCTTCCCTTCAGCTGATCATGCTGATTGGATGCCAGAACCTGCCAGTCTCCCGTTTGCTTTATTCTGACTCCATACACTTTCCCGCATTCCTCACTGGGTGGAGGAGTTTCAGATTTTAGGTTAATCTGAATGTAGAAGTGATCTTCAAGTACACCGTCACACCATATTTCAACTTTTATATATCCGTCTTTGGTTGGGGGCGGGAGCGGTCCGTTGGCAGGATTAACCCATGCAGTTCCGCCAAACCATCCGACCGTTCTGTAGTAAACCAGCTCCTCATACTTGCTTTTATTGCTGTCTAAGTAGCTGATCACAAATTTAACACTGCAGTCTGAGTACCATTTTTCGCAGTCGTACTGAAGTTCAAGATAGACGCTTGCATCTTTATTCAGAGCTGCAGGACCAAGTGTTCTTCCCGTCAGCACGTCGCACAGATCAAATGCCAGCACCTGCCAGTCTCCTGTCTGTCTTATCCTTACCCCGCACAGCTTTCCACATGGTTCCCCAGCGGATGGAGGCTGTGCTGCCTGTAGTTTAACCTGAATGTAGAAGTGGTCTTCAAACTTTCCATCGCAGTAAATTTCGATCTTCACGTATCCATCCTTAGTTGGTGCCGGAAGCGGACCATCACCGACGCTGACCCACCCAGTCCCGCCGAACCATCCAACTGTTTTTGAGTAGGTTCTTCTGCTGTATTCAGCTTTATTGCTGTCTAAGTAAATGACCACAAATTTAACGCTGCAGTCCGAATACCACTTAGCACAGTCGTACTGAAGATCCACATAGAAACCGACATTCTGCTGAAGGGTAACGGGACCAAGCGTTCTTCCTGTGAGCAGATTGCAGAAATCAAAAGCCAGAATCTGCCAGTCTCCCGTTTGCTTCACCCTGACTCCACACAGCTTTCCGCATTCTTCAGCAGGTGGAGGGGCACTTTCCAGCTTAACTTGAATGTAAAAGTAATCTTCAAGCACTCCATCGCAGTATATATCAATCTTTACATATCCGTCTTTGGTTGGGGCTGGCAGAGGACCATCGCCCACACTTACCCAGCTTGTTCCTCCAAACCATCCAACTGTTTTCGTGTAAGTCTTCTTATCGTATTCAGCTTTGCTGCTGTCAAGATAGCTGACCACGAATTTAACATTGCAGTCCGAATACCACTTTGCACAGTCGTATTGAAGATCCAGATAGAAGCCTATGTTCTGCTGAAGAGTGACGGGTCCCAGAGTCTTTCCTGTAAGCAAATTGCAGAAGTCAAATATCAGAATCTGCCAGTCTCCTGTCTGTTTTATCCTTGCTCCGCAGAGGGTTCCGTTGCCCATGCAGATATTTACCTCACTGGACTATAAAATATTTACCTGCTGAGCATCAAAGCTTATATGTCCTTCTCATTTAATTAAATGAATGCACGACATAAGGGAGGTTTACAAAAAAGTTCTGATAAAGCGTCTTCTTCAGGACGAAATTACTCACTCTGAGGCTTACACACTTGCAGCGTTTCTGTATGAAGACTATCAAAAAGAAGAGGACGAGGACGTCAGAAATCAAATATATTCGCTGCTTGCGAAGCTTGCGTGTGTAATTCCAATCGCTCAGTAGATGTTAGCACCGGTAACTGCTATGAGACAGGCTACCAGAATCTTTATCAAATCAGTAAAGAAGTTCTTGTAATAATTGTTGTTAAACCTGAGAGAAGACAGCTTTGAGTCGATTGATTTTATCTGCTCCTTGAGCTCATCGATTGACTTTTCGATGTTCTTTATTCTGAACTCCAGCTCAATGGTCTTTATTTCAAGCTCTGTCATCTTCTCTTTTTCCTTAAACGGTGAAGGGTTAAATGAGTGCATGCTCTTCTTTTGAGAAGCTCGGTTACTTTAATTTTATGACCCCTGTAAGAAACCGTTTCTCCTACTTCAGCGTCGCAGATTTTCCTTGACAGCTCCAGCGGAATTTTCTCATCCCCTTTTACGACACCAAGCCTTTTGAGCTGCTCCCTGTATGCACCTTTCTTTAACTTCTGTATCCACAGCTCTTTCTTCCTCCCCATTTAAACCACCCTAATCCAGTTTGCTTTCGACAATATGCAGGCTTTGTTACTCTCCAAAACATGATACAGCGAATTTACACCGCACGACTGCAGGATTGCATCAAAATGATCAAACAGGTATGTTGTTGGATATATCAGTCTCTTGTAGACTTCAGCCCTGAGCATAACGGTTTTGTTTTTATCAGGGATGCTGACATAATATCCGCCGGTTATCAGCTTTGTCCACTCTTCCGATGACGGAGGTTTGTAGATTCCGTCAATGACCGCTGTAATCTCCGGATAGACAAAAGCAACATACTCTTCAGCTTCGTAGCACACCGTCAGTATTCTGCGTTTGCAGAGATCAACTCCAGCATTTTTGGCAATGGTGGAGGTTACACTCGGTGGAATGATGAAGACTTCACCTTCTCTGCAGTAGTTCTGTTTAATGTATTCGCTCAAAATCACTTTTTCATCGCTGTCAGGCGGGCGGAGGGAAGGACCTCCAACAAACGGCAGCTCCACTCCAAACTGAAACCATCCTTCTGAATATGCATAAATAACCCAGAGAACAGCAACAGCAATAATGGCAAGCAGGAATCCAAACAGATTTGGAGATGCTGCTGCGACGTACGACAGGATGAGCACCGTTGCACCAACTGCTATGTAAATTCTCAGATTGGGGAAGAGATGGAAGAGAACCCCAGCAATGGCTATAAATACAACTCCGACGATAATGTAAAATGATGCATATGTTATTCCGCTTTCTACTGCCTTAACTGGTTTCTGCACGGACGCCACAGCTACCTCCTCCTCAGATAAACTATTGTCAGCGTAAAGACGACAATGATAATGCTGATGCCGATCCAGAGCGTCCAGTTAACTGGCTGTAAAGAGTAGAACACAGGACCGGTGTCCGACGATTTTGATGACAGAACCCTCTCGGCAAGCAGTCCCGCAATAAATCCTCCAGCTAAAGCTATCAGCGGAATGTAGATTACCATGATTTTCAGAAAATTTTAAAGAAATCAGTAAAGTCTCAGCTCTACGTATGTGACCTTTGACAGCGATCCGTCTGCTTTGAACGGATCAAACTTGTATTTTGGAACCCTGTTTATCATGAAGGGTTTAACAGCAATGTTCAGATGAGTTCTCGGGGACAAAAAGGCTCCCTTCTGAATTCTCGGGAAGGATTTAACGTCAAATCCAACAAACTCCTGAGTGGCTGCTCTTGAAATTGTGACCACCGTCTTCACTTCTCCTCTCGTCTCGTGGGTCAGCTGAATTTCTCCGTTGACGGGAATGTAGTGAATTGTAAGATCCTGTCCGGTGTAACCGGATACTGTAACGGTTTTTCCTTCAACAGTCGCATTCATTTCGTTTCCGTTTGAGTCGCTTACTTCGATCAGCTTGTAGTTTGGAAGCGTCAGCGTGCAGAGGTACGGAAGCTTGAACGTAATTCTCTCGTTTTGTTCATCTATCTGTATGTCAGTAATATCTGATGTTCCCTGTCCGTTTTTAATTTCACCTTTTGCAGGAACGATGATTGTATACTGGGTTCCTATATTAACTGTGAACGAGATGTCCTCGGGTATTTCGTAAAATGCAGCTACATCCAGCAGCCTGTGGTCGGGAACTCTCCAGCTGAAATCCGTCTCACGCAGAGTAATCATCCTTTATCACCTCGCAGCAAAAATTAATTTTACTCCGATGAAATTACCTCAACGTCTTTGAGCTCAAGGTAGTTGTCCGGGTTGTTGGGATCAAATGTCTTACTGCTGAGAACTTTAAGAATTATCTGCCTGTCCTTTGTGAACCTGACTCCCTCTTCTCCTCCCATCGAGTAAATTCTCTGCAGGAGCTCTCTGTCCATTGATATTGTCTGCGTCTTTGCACTGTCAGTCTGATCCTTTAAGGACAGAATCTGGAACATGTGATACGTAAAGTGCTCTGTGAGCGGCTTTTCGTTTTTCATTGCAGGTGTCTTGTAGTAGAACTGGAATACATCTCCTTTGTCAAACTCATTTCCATCCGTGCAGTACAGCTTCATCAGTATTCTTGTTATCTTCGGGAACAGAACTGTACCGCCTGCGGGAACTGTGTAGATCAGAATTGGCGTCTCAACTCCGGGAACGTTCTGTTTCAACTCAATACCGGTTAGATTAAGATAGAATGACGGCATACTTCATCACCCCTCTTGGAGTCTGGCTTCTATCATTGGCAGCACATCGTCTGCAATACCTAACGCAATCGCAACTCCAAACGTAAGCGTTGCCAGATCCCTTTGTTTGACTGCTGCAAGGACAATGTAGAGTATGAGTCCCAGAATCGCATTGGTAATCGTATTTATTAAAGGCGGTTCGTACTGTGCAATCATTTCTTTAATTTTTCCTCCGACCGGCTTCTGCAGTATCTTCACAAGCAGTACGGCTGCTGCTGTTTTTCCTGCAAACCTTAAATCCGCACGAGCGGGCATTGCTATTGCCATAACATTTGATAGAAGCTCACGTTATAAAAAATTTATCTAAATCCCGAATGCTTCACGTATGAGCGAAAGATCAATGTAGTCGAGGGCGTCGAGGTAGATTATTGCATAAAGCGTGCATATTGCAGCACCCGACACAACTGCAAGCCAGTCCTTCAAAAGATATGCAATTATAACTGAAAATATCATTGATATAGCTATTGACTCGGTCAGGTACATCAGCGTTGTTCTTCTCTGCTCTTCATTCTGAGAGTACAGAGTTTCAACAGTTAGCGGAGAGCTCAAGAATGTGCTGAAGAAGTGCTCCGTTGCAATCACGGGAACTCCAACGGCGAGAGCATCAATTATCCGCTTCGCTTCAGGCATACATATTCTTCGAGCGGAGAAAATAAAAAATTTATCACCAAAAGGTTTATTAACTTTTGTGCTGTTCCGTTAAAATGGAGGTGAGAAAGTGAACTGCAGTGAAATTATCAGAAAAATTGAGTCGGTGATGCACGCCTGTGCGGGAAGCTGGGCTTTTAAGATCACAAAAAGAAATCCGGCTAAATTCAGATTTTTGTGTGAGGAAGGAAAGCTGACTTTTGACACCGAAAGAATGACGGTCAGCGTCGAATTTCTCGGCTCTGAGCTCGCTGTAAGGTCAATTGCAACTGAGGATGAGATTGATGCATTCGTTGAGGCGTTTCCCTACAGGCTCCAGCACTGGTTTGTCGGGAAGATAAAGAACGAAATTGTCGAGAAATATCCATCCGTTAAAAGGTTTGAAATTGTGAGGGAGAAGTTCTACTTCAACAAGCTCAAAAAAGCCGCCGACATCTACATCTACCTGATGGTCAACAAAAGGCTTGTAAGGGTCCGCTACATCTGCACTGAAAAAGGGTATGAACTGAAGGAAGCCGCTTATGTCAGCAGAGACCTCAGTGAAGTGCTGGAGCTCATCAATGCAGTTACAATGTTTGAGATGATTGAGTCTTCATAGCTTTCCGCTAAGATGGAGGTGGTGGTATGAAAGTGACGGATCTGTTTAAGCTTGATTTGAGTGTTGCTGATCGTTTGTTTTTGATAGGTCCGCCGGGAATTGGAAAAACCGAAATAGTTGAGCAGTATACGAGAAAAACAGCAAGAGAGCTTGATAAAGAGTTTATTGATCTGAGAACTGCGGGCGAGGAGCAGATGCTGAAGGTTCTTGAAAACCCTGACAGATACTTCACCTTCTTCAAGCTTCCTGCTACCCATCTGCTTGTCGATGATCTCGGCTATCTCAGACCGAAGGACTCCTATGCTGTCTTCATTCCGCCGCTTGTTCTCAAAGTCATGTCCGTGACTCAGGGGATTTTCTTCATAGATGAAATTACCAACGTGCACAATCCAATTGCCAGAACCGCACTGTATGCAATGATTCAGGAGAAGGAGGCATCGTGGAGCATTAAGTTCCCGAAGCAGACTATTATTCTTGCAGGGAATCCGCCGGAGTTTTCAGCGGATGCTGAGTTGCTTCCGGAGGCACTCCAGAACAGAGTAACCATGGTTGTCACTGAGCCGCCGAGCGTTGAGGAGTGGGTCAGCTATGTCCTTAAGAAGCACGGCGACAAATTCTCCCACGAGGTTATCAATTATTTAATGAAAAATAAATATGATTTATTTGCAGTGCCGTCGGACAGAGGTAATCCATTCCCATCGCCCAGATCGTGGGAAGCTTTGGGTGCAATGCTTCCAAAAGTTCCAAAGGAGCTCTGGGATGACATCATCGACGGCAGAATCGGACCAGAAGCAGGGATGAGATTCAAGATGTTCCTGACGGTTAGGCAGATTGATGTTGAGGAGCTGATCAAGAATCCAGCAAAGTTCAGCGAGCTGACGGAGGAGGAAAGATATGCAGTCATGCACGGTCTTGCCTCCAATCTCAAGATTCTGTTGAAGAATAAAGAATGGATAGAGATTTTCAAGGAGAAGAAGGAGTACTTTGTTGCACTGCTTCACATTGCACTGAACCTCGCTAATGACAAGGAGAAGAAGGAGCTGAAGATGATTCTCATATCAAATCCGGAAACAAGAAAGATTCTGAGCGAGGAAAGCTCCGACCCCATAATGCGGATGGTGCTTGGAGTGTGAGAGCATGGATCTCAGATATGTTGAGGAAGGAAAGAGGTTCATCAGCCGTGCAGTAAATGTTCTCGCAGTGAAACGTAAGCTCCTCTACTTCTCTCTTCTTCTTTCCAAGGTCAGGATTTACTACGTTCCCGGCATGCAGCAGGTCGCCTGTTCTGGACCTTTTGAGATAATTCTCTCCGATAACTTCTTCAAGCTTGATGATCAGATGAAGCTCAAAGTTCTTGTTCACGAGCTGCTCCACATCACACTGAGACACAGCGACAGGGTTGTGAGGTATGTTACAACGGCAAGCAGGAAGTATCCAAAACTCACCAGAGAGGAAATAAAGCTGATCTACAACATGATAGCTGACTACTACATTGACGGCTATCTCAATCCGTTCTCCATGAGTAAATTCAAGTATTTCAAAGACTTCATGGAAATTTCTTTTGACAGAATTCTTCTGTTCCGCTGGAAGCCGGGAGCAGCTGTGCTGATTGATTCTGCAAGGCAGTCAGTTGAGGACATGGTCGAGGCAGTTCTTAAAGAGATTCACAAAGAAGATGAGGACACACCATCCGGCGGATCGCCGTTCAAACACAGATTTATTACGGACGAAGAATTTTCAGGAGATATTCTTGAACCCGGTGAAAATGCTGAAGAAGGGATGGTGATCAGGGAAGGAGCACAGCCAGCACCAAAAAGTGAAGACGAAATTATCAGAGAAATCATGAAAGCATCAAGGATGGCAGGAACCCTTCCCGGGAATCTCAAAGAGGAGATAGAGAAGTTCAGCAAGGCAGTTCTTCCTTGGAAGCGTTTTATCAGAGAGACATTTGCACACAGCATCAGAAGCATCAGAAGAACGTTCACCAGACCGAACCGAAGGTATGACTGGCTTCCAAGATATACTATCGAATTTGGAGGAAAAGCAGTGATTCTGATCGATACTTCCGGGTCAATATCAAAGGAAGAGCTGGAGCAGTTTCTCGGAGAAGTCTATGAGTGTCTCAAGTACGGAGAAGCAGTTGTAATCACGTGGGACACAAAAGTGCATGATGTCTTCGAGTTGAAAAGCAGAAATGATATAACCAAGGTAGAAATTAGAGGAAGAGGCGGGACAAGCATAAAAGAGGCTCTTGAGAAAGCTAAGGAATATACAGATCCGTCAGCAACAACTGTCGTTCTGTCCGATTTCTACATTTCTGAATCTGACTCGCAGCTTGAGGAACTTCTCAAGCAGATTCCCGGAAAGAAGATACTTGCCACAACCCAGCGGGTGCCCTTCATTGATCCGGCAGCTGCATCTGTATTTCAGATTTCACTTAAATCATAAAAAATTTTGACAAAAGTTTTAAATACTTCGCCTGCTTACTACAGTGCATGGGGAGAGAGTATAAGTTCTACTGTGTTGTCTGCAGGGAAAGCTTTGTGACTGACGAATACAAAAAAAGGACTGTAAACGTGAGAGGAGGGAAAAAGCAGTTTGCAGTTGCAAAGCACATATGTGGAAGGGAGTGCTGGAGGATAATTGGTTGAGATTGACGGAAGTATGTACGGAATAGAAATTGATCTGTCTTCAAAACCTCCTGAGGAGGAAAAGCCGGAAAAAGCTTTTGTTAAAGAAGAGAAGCTGGAGATACCGCCTGAAGAACAGCCTCCCAAAGAGAAGCCGCTCGAAAGACCTCCTGAACACATAAAGCCTCTCGAAGAAGAACCGAAAGTATTTATAACTATTGTGAGAAAACCGGTGTTTCCTCTGCTGATAGGATTTCTGCTGGTGCTGTTCCTGCTGATAGTGCTTCTCGCAGTGATAGCTGCCTGTATCTTCAAGTAATTTTTTCCGCTATATCGGAGGTGGTGGGAGTGTGTCGAATAATAAATTTAGAAATACCCTCGATTTTGGTTAACTCTGTCAAGATGGTTCTCGACGGTCGTGAGGGATATGCTGAGCCGAAAAGTACATGGGGTCTTAATGCTCTTGTCAAGGATAAAAACATTTACTTCTTCAGCTCCAACTTCAGGGATTTCGGTATAATTCGCTCAGACTTCCTGATTTTCAAGCAGCTTGTTATGACCTTCACTCCCGGCACGTCTGTTTTCTTCAATCCGACAGATGATCCGATCAAAAATAATGACTTCAGCTATCCGCTGCTTCACTCTTCAATGCCCTACTTTTTTGAATACTCGCCGTACAGGAACAAAATTGAAGTTATAAGATCCACAGAGGACTCCACAATAACTTACATCAGCATCTCTTCCGAAGTTCCGTTCAAGGAGGCGTTTGAGAAAGCAAAAGAAAGACTTGACAGATATGAGAGAATATTTAAACTTCAGCGAGAAATCGGTGATATTTGGGTTTCAGACAGATTCACAACAATTGATGGTCGACATGTCAGACTTGTTGCTTTAGTCAAAAGTATAACACCAACAGGGAAGGGAACCTACTTTTTGACAGCATTTACGGATCACTTTGACAGTTACGTCTGCACCATAGGTGTAAGTAAGTTTGCCAAACTCCGCAGCAATTTAAGAAAGCTGACTGCATACTACACAGCCATTGTAGAAAGCAGAAACTGGGAGAAGTTAATACCAATTAAGTTTATTGTATCTTCGTTCAGAATTGATAAAGTTATTGAACTTATAAAGGTGGTTTACGGAAGTCTGGAAAAAGGACTGATCAGCGAATACGAGCACAACCCTGATCTCATCCACAGCATCCTCCACTACAAGCCCCTGATTTCAGGTATTGAAAACAGAGAAGCCGTTGATGTCTTCGAATTTATGCTGAAAATAGAATCATAAAAATTTTTCCGTCAGAATGGAGGTGGTGGATGTGTGCTGGAGAAAAGTAAATCCTCGAATTTCTGACCTTTTGGTTCAGTCAGTAAAGTATGTTCTGAATGGAATGGAAGGAGTCCTGAGGCCTACAGATCTTTACCTCAATGCTGTTGTTAAGGATGGAAAAATCTACTTCTTTAGCGATTTGGGTAAAGTCAGTTCTGAGTTGAGAAGCGACTTTCCGTCCTACCGGTTGTTGATCAGAGAGCTGACTCCCGGAACTTCCGTTTTCTACAATCCAAAGGGCAGACCGGATAAGTTCAGCGATTACAACTATCCAATCATTCACAATGATCCGCCTTACAGATTTGAGTATGATCCAGAAAGGGACTTGATTGCTGTTACAAAAGAATCGCTTAGATCTGTTTCAACATACATCAAAGTTTCTTCT
This sequence comes from uncultured archaeon, assembly GCA_964654595.1. GTDB lineage: Archaea > Halobacteriota > Archaeoglobi > Archaeoglobales > Archaeoglobaceae > Archaeoglobus. Next base: position 15,636 of record CAZZLE010000290.1, read on the forward strand.
GAAGTTTCATTTTATGAGGCATTTGCCAAGGCAAAGAAGAGGCTCGACAGCTACGAAAAGACGTATGTGCTGCAGGAGCAGATCGGCGACGCTTGGGTTTCTGATGAGCTTGCTGCAGACGATGGAGAAAAGTTCAGGCTTGCTGTTTTCATTACCGATGTAGAGCGTCAGGCGAGCTGGTTCTACTTCCTCGTTGAAGTCACAGATCGAATCAGCGAAGAAGGTTATTTTGTAACCGTCAAGGAGCTTGCGAGAGTTTATAACAGCCCAAAGAAGCTGATGGCGTTCTATCAAAAACTCACTACAGAAATGAGCGAAAGAAAGGATCAAACCCGGTATAACATTAATGGATCTACAATCAATCCGTTTGTTGAAATGCTGAAGAGAATCTACGGAAGTTTAGAAAGAGCTCTCCTCATTGAATACGAGCACAATCCCATGATGGTTCAGAGAATACTCTACCACAAATACTCGATTATCAATCCGGCAGACAGAGAGATTGTTGACGCTTTCGACTTTATGATGCTGGTGGATTCGTAAAAATTTTTCCGTTAAAATGGAGGTGGTAGAAATGTGGAAGGTTCTGATTGAGTGGATTGATGTAACTGCGAAGGAGCTTGTACAGATCAAAACAAGGCTGCAGCTGATGCATCTCTTTGCAGAGGACAGTTTTAAGCTTCCCAGCAGACCGAAAAAGAGTGATGTTGAAGAACTTTTGAAGTCGGCTGAACTTCTGAGAAACTGGCTGCAGAAAACCGTTGAAGAAATTGATCAGAAAATTCAGTCGCTTGCATTCTGAAGAACACTTTTCGAAAACGTGAGCAACTTCCGTGAAGGTGAGGATAAGGACACTGAACATTCATAAGGCTTTCCGCTAAACTGGAGAAGGGAGGTGATGAGAGATGATGGTGAGCATCGGAATTGAAGACGGGAATGTGAAAGTTGAAGTCAGGAAAATTGAAGACAAAGTCTTCTTCTCAATCAGAGCAGGCATTATTACAGTTGAGCTGACTGAGTTCCTCTGGATTGCAGCACCCCACAAAGCAGTCTATCTGAAGATCTCAGACGAAGAAAAGCAGAGTCTGAAGGAGCTGCTTTCAGAATGCATCAAGAAGGAATATTTGGATGCAGTTGAAGAGCTAATTCAGGAGCTGAGAGGTGATCGAAATGAATAAGGATGAAATGAGAACCACGATCATTGTTCTGATAGGTCTGCTGATTCTGATAGGACTTGTTGCATCTCCAATCGGTACGCTGATGCTGATACTCATTGCACTGTTAATTACTTGGTATCTGATGTTCACGGCTGGCGGAGATCTCAAGAAGAAATAATTTTATTTTTTTTTGCCGGATCAGCCGTAGTGCTCAACTACCAGTCCCTCTGTCGTAAAAATTTTTTCCTTTCCGTCAGGAAAATGGATCAGAAAAGTTCTGTCTCTGAGGTTTGGAATTAAATGGTAGTTTGTGAAGAAGGGTCTGACCGCATCAAGATCCGCAGGATCTGTCATTCTTCCTGTTATTTTGATGTTCGTCTGGCTTCTTATTGTTGCGTTCAGCATTCCCGGACGCTGGGTGATGTACAGCGAGGAAATTCCGAACTTTCTTCCCATTGTGGCTGCAAACAGAATCCACCGCTCGGGATGAAGCTTGTCAATGTAGATGTGGCACTCCTCAAAGACAATGAAAACGTTTTTAATGTAGAATGCGTAGTGACAGAGGTAGTTCACAATCTTCTCAATGTCTTCAGGCGGGAGAAACATCTGAAAAACGATGTTGCGGTGCTTTTTGACAGCATCAGGAATGGATCTGTAGGTTTCGTAGCTCACCTCAAAAATAAAAAAATTTTGAAAAAAATACTCACCGCTTGGATCAATTACCCACTTCCTTCTTGCTTTCAGCGTTTGTATGATGTAGGTTGCCAGATAGCTCTTTCCAGTTCCGCTCTGTCCTGTGAGGAGTGTACTGAACCTAACCATCCTTTATCAGCAGATCAAGCTTTCTGTTGATCTCTGTCAGGAGATTCTCTATTCTGTCAAGTGACTCAAACAGCAGATCCCTGTCTCCCTGCCTGATCTGCTTGTACTCCCCGTTCTTCTCCTCCCAGACTCCGAGATATGTTCTTGCCATTGAGAGCAGTTCAGCCGTAACCTTCTCTGATTCCTGTATGATTTTTTTAACTGTTTTGTCCTTCATAAGTGTGTTCAGCAGCTCATTCACTTTCCTTCACCTCCCTTTTCTCAACCTCTTCAATCCTTTCTGATTTTTTAATTTTTCTCTCCTGATCCTCTATCATCTTTTTGATTGTGACCTTTTCCTTTTTCAGCTTCTCCTGAATTTCTGCTCTCTTTGTCCAGACTACAGCAGCGAAGATTGAACCTGAAATAACTACGCCGACCCAAGGCGAATACTCGGAAAGATCAGGGAAGTAGTATTCAATCAGGATGCACAGAGACTCAGCAAATCCCGTTTCTTCAGCTAACTGTGCAAATTCCTTCGCTTCCTGAACGAAAACATCTTTAGGTAGTCCGACTGCCGAAATGAACCCTATCATCTTTGCCATTGCAGCTACCAGCCGCTCTCTTGGGATTCCAGCAGGTTCAGATGGAGCTTCCTGCTCCGGAGCTTCTTCAGCAAACGGCTCAAGCTTCGGCAGTGCCGGAGGTGGAACCTCGGGCATTATATCACCACATAATCAGTTTTGGGAGGCTTCTTCTCTTCTTCAGATGGAGACGGAGACGGGGATGGAAGGTAAACAACCCTTTCGATAATCCTCTCCCGGGGCTCCTGTGGTGGAGGCGGAGGAGACGGCTTCAGAAGATACACCACTGCTACTGCAGCTGCTGCTACGATCAGAAGAGCAATGATCAGATTTTTTCCTTCAAAGGGCTTCTTCAGCAGCGACTTTTCTTCTTTCTCTTCACTTTCTTCAGGTCTGGGCTTTTCTTCCACCTCTCTGACATATTTATTGAGGTCTGAGACTACCGACTTCACATCTTCAACCTTTGATTCGCTTTTTTCCTGAAGAAGCTTTTTCCTTCTTTCGGCTTCCTGCTTCAGAATTCTGTGGATGTGGGCGTAGCTGTATCCTGTTGCTTCGCTGATTTCTCTGTATGATTTTCCTTCCTCAGCAAGTCGGATAACTTCTTCATGCATCATAGCTCCGTGTAGCTAACTCTCTTTACGGGCTCTGCATTCACATTCTCCTGTCTCAACTCTTGGGGTGTCATCTCTTGAGGTGTTATTATTTTCATCCCTGTTATTGGTGTCTCCTGATATTTTTTTTCCTCAGGCTCTCTGCTTCCTGCTGCTCTCTTCTTTAAATACCACATCAGAACAACAACAGCCAGTACAGCTCCTGCAATAATTATCGGTATCCATGATGTAAGCTTTTTCAGCCTATCTTTTACTCCCTCCTTCACCTCTGGCTTCTTTTTCAGAACCTCCACTTCAGCCTTTACAGGAGGCTTTGCTTCCTTCTTTTTTACTGCATCCTTTGTCTCCCTGAGAAATCCAATTATATCATCTTTTTTCTTTCCCTTTTTTGACTTTCTTTTTGGTTTTTCTGGCTCTTCCTTTGGCTTCTCTTTTTCCTCCTCTACTGCGACAGCTACTTTTTCCTCCTCTTTCTTTTCCTCCTTTTTTTCTTCCACTTTTTCTACCTCCCCTTCTTCTTTTTTTTCTTCCACCTCTGCAGCTTCAATCTCGTCCTCGACAAAAATGTCGTCTTCAGTCTTTTCGATCTTTACGTCAGCCATATACATATTACTTCCGCTGGGAATAAAAACTTTACTCACTGAATGAGAAAACTTTTAAACTCTGAGGTTAAATACAGCAGGAGGTGATGATGTGAAAATGAGAATTGACTGGGAAATGGTTGAGAAGTTCCACCGGAAGCTTGATGAACTTGATGAAGATGAGGTCTATGTACTGCTCTTAATCAAGGACAAACCAGCAGACAGGCTGATAGTTGACAGCATGTCAGTGAAAAGCAACGACTTCAGCGAATTCAAACGCAAGGTGGTGAACATCGTGAGGAAGATTGATAATCCACTTAAGTACCTCGTCAGTATTGATGTCAATAAGAAGTCAATTATTGATGGATTCAACATGGCCAATGAAATAATCAGGGAAAAGTACAGAAGAAATGAACCGGTAAAGAACTTCACCCAGATACTCATGAATTCAATTCGAAAGTGCAACTCATCTGAAACATTCACAGTTCACATTGAAAACAGAAAGCTGCCTCACTCGAAGTTTGCAGTGAAGTTCAAAAACAGCATTTACAATGTTGTCAAAGGCGAGAGCTTGTACTGTGAAATACCGCTGCCCGGTGTAATGAGCTTCGGCGACTACCCTGAGCTGTTATAGAAAAATATATATACATGATAGTGGTATGAGAATTGATGGGAAAAAGAGGTGGAAAAATGAGTGAGAATGTAAATGAGAATGTGGGTGGTGAAAGGAGAATTGACAGAGCACCAACAACGTGGGTTAATTTTGTCTCCCCTGAGTATGCAAGAGATGAAACTGTGTTCAGAACGTATGTCACGGGTCCAAAAACATTTGTTGGAAAGGTTGAGTACTTTGGTAACAGCGAGGCAAGACTGGGCGGCAAGGCGGTTAAGGGGAAAGCTCTTGTGATTTCTTCAGAAGGAAAAAGATTTGGATTCAACTTTCCGGAGGTCTTCTACCACGATGTGAACACGCCAAGAACATTTGTGTTCTACGATCCGAATAAGCTGGAGAATGGAAAGGAAATAACCATAACCTACCTCGGGACTTTCGGGAATACAAAAATAATTCTAATTTACTAATTTTTTGGTGAGAGCAATGAAGTGCCTCTTTGGGCTGGTTGAAAGCTGCGATGTCATTGACTTTGTGATCAGCCTTCATTCTGAAGCTGAAAAAGGGGAGCTCCAGTTCAGCTCTGCTGACGAGCTGAGACAGCTTGCTGCTGACGTGCTTTCCAACATGAACATTAATTTTATTATTACGGCGGAGCTGAGTAAATGCCTCTGTATTGCTGCATTCTGCCTGATATGTCCGTACAGACTCAAAAAGTTCGCAGACCACTGCGAAAAGGACAGTGAAAACCTCTTACCGTTTGAAATCGCCTGAAGACGAAAAATATTTATACTCCCTTTTTAACTTTTTTTCTAATGGTAGATTACTTCGTAACGCCCAGCATTCTGAATGCGTTTGTTCAAAATGAGAAGTGGGGCTATGAAGCATATCTGGCTACACTCGATCCTTCGCTTGCGTCCGAACCAAACTTTTTTGCACTCAACGGCTGGGAAATTCACGAAAAATACGGCTACAGCAACCGGAAACGGTTTTATAAAGTGATCTGCATAGATGAATACGAGGTGGCTCTTGAAGGAACACCTGACAAGCTGAACCCTCTCACGGAGGTAAAAACTACAAATAAAATTACTGAAAGAAAAATACAGGCTGCGGAAGTTCAGCTTCAGGGATACATGTACCTGACCGGTGAGACCTACGGTGAAGTCATATTCTACAACCAGAAAACCGAGAAAGTGATTTTTAAGTGCGGGTATTTCTTTTCAAGAAAGAAGCTTGAGTACTGGATTTTGAGGTTTATTGAGTATGTCAGAAAGCAGGAAAGAGCAGTTCAGGTGTCCTTGGTGTAGCATAAAGTTTGATACTCTGCGGGGACTTCTGAAGCACATCAAGCTACTTCACAAAGCCGATACGTGTCCGTACTGCAAGAAGAAGTGTGCTTCAATCGTGACGCACTCGCTGAGAATGCAGGATAAAAATCACATTTATCTGGCTTTCATTCTGTCGAAACGCAACCGGAGCTCGATCTACAAAAAGTATAAAAACATAATTGACAGCATAATTTATTCAGATGAAGGACAGAAAAAGCTTAAGAAAAAAGCTTATCGAGTACTACGGAAGGGAGTGGTGGCTGAAAACAAAGAAGTGGCTTGAGGAAAATGCTGATTTTCCGAAAGTGAAGGATGTTCCAGTTACAATAGCCGATGACTTTCATCCTGTTTTCCGACCGCACCTCAGGTCGGTTTTTGATTTGAAAAATGAAGATGCTGCAAAAAATAAACTGATTGGCTGGTCCCGGAGGGATGACCTTCTCAACATGAGAGTATCCCTACTTCCTCACTACCTCGGCATCCTCTGTCCGGTTTTCAGGAGCAGAGCTGTCGGGAACTTTGGTCTGGTTTCAATGGAAGCTGAGAAAGGAGACATTTTCAGCAGAGCTTTCTACAATCTCCCTTATCCGTTCAAGCAGAAGGTAAAAAGAACAGTTATAGGATGCTACGGTCTTGCCAAGCACGGCAAAAAAATAGAGAATCTGAAAGAATATCCGGCAGGTGGAGTTTTCCTTTTGAATCCTGATAAAGATGAAAAATACGAGTCGCTTTCAAAATATTGCGACTATGCCTACATTACGCTCAACTGGAGGTTCCCAAAAACCTACGATGAGTTCATCAAAACTCTCGACGGCTCAGTTCTAATTTCCCTGTCCGCAGCGGAAAAAGGCAGATACAAAAGAATTTCGTACGCAGTTATCAGGTCTCCGAATCCTGAAATTTCAGAAAAAATTTTGGGAATCTGGAGCAAAAAAATCCCGAAAAAAGGAGTGTGGATTGACTACCACGAGCCTTTGACTGATATCGGCGATGAGAGCATTCTGCTTGCATCTTCGTCAGGCTACATTACAGAAGTTGAGCTTCTCACCCCTCACATTGACGACCCTGACAGAAGAGTCTGGAGAATAACAATAGAGGATGACAGAGCTGTTGAAATAGGATGCAAGCTTGAATCTCCCAACGGACTGAAGCATACAGTTGCAGGATACACACGGGACAAGGAGCCGACAATTGTCATCAACCCAATGCACTTCAAGGACAGAGCTATCTGGTATGAAATTAAAGATACAGGCAAAATACACTGCTACCCGTCGCTTCCCGGGATTGACGGCAACGTCTCCACAAGAAACATCAGAATTAGCAGGACATTTGTTCAGGGACTGTTCTGCTACAGTGATAAGGCAAGAGAAATTATCTTGAGCAGGCTGTTTGAAGAGGACAGGTTCAGATTCCCGTATCCAACCAACATCCTTGAGATTTTAAGCAAGCTTGAAAAAGCAGACCCTGACAAGCTGATGAAAAAGTACCCGGAGTTTGAGAACCACTTCTTCTACACCAGAACCAAAAAGGTCGGTGATAAGGTTTACATGTACACTGAACCAACTCCAGTCTACAGAGCACTCAAGAAGCTGAGATCTGTTAAAAAATACGAGAACCTTCCTGCGTTCTACAAGACAGCCGTTGATGATTTTGTCAACAAGATGCTTGAAAGAACAATGCTGCTCGATCCGAATAAAAGATGCCAGATCAAGTTTGAAGGTCTCATGAGAATCATACTCTGGCACAGCCACAAGGATGTCAATGTGATCAAAGTTGGACCGGAACTCCACAAAATGCTTGGAGAGCCCGAATATGTGCTCTGGGCTAAAGAGCCGATTACGAGAAAAGAGTCAATTCGCTGCCTCAGAGTAAAGATAGAACAGGGATTGCCGAAGTGGTGTATCAGAATTCATCCGTACATCGGAATGGACTACGAAACAGATGAGTTCCACACTAAAGTCGACACTGACGGTGATTTAGGGATTGTCATACCATTAACTGAACCAATTGAGGAGGCAATGTATTTTGACACATTTGGAGAAAAGAAGAGGCGGTTTACAAACCTCTGGAAGATGTGGAAGGATGTCACAATAGATACGGTAAAGCACTTTGAGCCATATGATGATCTGTTCACTTTTCTGACAGACGTCTATGAGTACAACAGAAGAGAGTCTCTTGAACAGCTCTGCGTGCAGGCTTTTGGCGGAATTAAAAACAGAGCCATGTTCACCGATCTGATCAACGATCACAAAGTCTGGACTGAATTCATGAACGAATGGGACATCGAGTATCAGCTGTTTCAAGCAGAAAAAATCAACCCTGAGCTGAAGGAGGCAACACCCAAGCAGTTCAATGACTTCCTGAACAAAATGCTCAAAAAAGCAATGGGTGCAAAGCTGCCGCCGTACGATCCGCACTACGAGGAATACAGGATGCTACCGGCACTTGGATTTGAAAGGGTTGAAGAAGTAGGAAAGATTTTGAAGAACCTCAAAAAGTCGGAAAACAAGGTCTTAAAGCTCTGCCACAGAATTTACGCTCATCTGGGAATTATTTAACCACCTCATGTATTCCTCAATTCTCTGTCTTTTTATTATGCATTTGTTTCTCATGAGCTCAATGAATCTTCTAACATCACTCTTTTTTGCTATCTGCAGGTTGTAGATCTTTTTTCCCTTTCTCATATCCACGTAAATTCTTCCCATGTTCAGGAAGTCACGGACAATCTGCAGAGCTTCCAGATTTGTGTTTGTGATTCTTACGATATACCTGTTGCAGCGTTTGTCATAGTAAATTGTGCCCTCACCGTCAAACAATCCGGCAACATAATCGAGCGAAATCATATTAAATTTAAAGGAAAAAGAGGTTTATATACCTTATTGGAAAAAGTTATATATCCCTTTGATTACTGTAGAATGGGGGTGAGCGGTGGGTTGATAACGCTGC
>CAZZLE010000291.1:0-1942 GCA_964654595.1 uncultured archaeon
CCACTGTAATCTGCAGTTTGAGGAGTTCCTTTTCAGCCTCCATTTTCAGAATTGTTAAATTTTCAAGCCTTGAAGCGATAACGGGTATATAACCCGAAACCGTGAGGGATATTTCCTTTACACCATCATAGCTATCGGGAACGAAAAACTTGAGCCTTGTTACGGTATCAGAGCTGTAATAATCCCGGGGTGTGGGAAATAGGAGCTTCTTCCCATCCACGTACTCCACAACAGCAACCACAGCCGAAGAGTCGAGCTGGGTTTCGACATGATATTCCTGATCATCTGCAAGCTTTGGAGATTTTGGAGTTACCGTGCAGGTAAAGTAGTGATATTCGCTGCCAAAGTAATAACCTTTAAAGGTTTTCGAACATGAATAATCAAATTCGTAGGCTGCAGCAAAAGAAGCTAAGGCGAAAAATAGAAGACAGAAGAGAGGAATCAGCGGAGCTCGTCCCATTTTCTTCTCCTCCCTCTGAGCCTTGTTGCAAGCACAACACCGATAATTCCAACTATGATTCCACCAATATAGATCAGATATTGTTTTAAAAATTGAATCAGAGTGTCAAAAAGTCCTCTTTGTTCAGCACGTATCTTGGATACTTCCGACTTCAACTCTTCCAATTTGACTCTAACGCCGTTCAATTTTTCTTCAGCAATTTTTATGTTTTTTTCAGCGGTAGGATAGTTTTCTGACTCAAGATGTATAGAAATTTTTGACAGTGTTTCATCCAAGAATTTTAAATCTTCCTCAATTTCACTGAGATTAACTTTCAAAAGAACAACATTAAGACCTCTCTTCTCAAACTCATCTAACTCATACCTTATAAGAGTGAGTTCATTAGAGATATCTTTCTTTTCCAATTCCAATTCTTCGAATTTTGATTTCAGTCGAGATTTTAAAAATTTTATTCCTGCATTTTCAATTTTTTCCTTGGCAGTACTTAAACTGTCCTTAGCTTCCTCAAACTTGTTCTTGGAATAGTACTCTTTTGCATACTTTATGTCTCTCTCTGCCCCTTTTAGCAGGTCTAAAACGTCCGACACGTCAAATGTTGCATTTTCAACTTGACGGTATAGGTTCATGTACGCATCCTCTATCTCTGACAACTTCATTTCAAACTTTAATTGGTCAACAACCTTAACAGTAATGGGGGCAAGCGAATCCTCGTCAGCGTCACTAATTTTAAAACTAAGCAGAACGACCTCCTGATACCACTCACTTATTTGGGGGATAAAGCCTGTGAGATTGATAGAGATTTGACCAAGTCCGTCTTCCCAGTTTTTCACATGGACATCAACTTCTTTTTCATCTTTTATTGAGAAGCTCTCAATACCACCATTGTAGTAAACAATACTTATTTTCCACTCGGGCATGTTCAGCTCTGTGGATAGAATGTAGTGCCTATCGTCGAGTTTCTTCCTGTCATCATCAGTCTTGGGCTTTATTAGATAGGTAACTGTCACTTTATCACCTTGATTGTGGTACTCTACTTTTGGTTCAATTATTGGGATACTTGAAGCGAAATTAGCCTTGCCTATTTGTTCTGCAGCCGAAGCAGCCGGTAAGGATACTATCACCAAAAGTACAACCGTTAACAGTACTCTTACATGCGTCATAGATAACACTTTTACGGTTAGATGATAAAGCTTTTCCAAGAAACAACAAAAAATTAAAAAATTGGAGAATTACTTCCTCCTCAGCAGGTATGCCACTGCAAGCAGTCCTGCGATGGCGAACACTGCCTCAAAGCCCGGCACTCCACCTGGCTGTTGAGCTGGGGTTGTTGGTGCTGGTGTCGGTGCAGCAGTTTCAGCCATTACTGCGAAAACGGAGAATCCCGGAACCTCTGCTTCATAGTAGATATAATCACGATCCTCAGAAACCTTTTCCGTCTTCAAAATTTCCCATGTAACAGTATATCTTGCGAGTCTGATACTT
>CAZZLE010000292.1:0-3722 GCA_964654595.1 uncultured archaeon
TTTCATCCAGCGTCATGCCAAAGTTTTCTTTAAATGAAACCAAAACATGCTCCATGCCAGTCTGTCCGGTAATCTTTCTGGCTATCTCAACTGTCCGTGGACGGTAACCGGCAATTCCCTCATCTACAGTTATTGCAAAGAATTCAAGATCACCTCTGAAGCCATAGAGTTTATTTAAGACAAAAGCGAGGGTTATGCTGTCCTTGCCACCGCTTAAAGCTATGGCTATTCTGTCTCCCCTCTGAATCATTTCGTATTTCTTAACTGCCAGCTTAACCCTCCTTTCAAAGTCCTCGATAAAGTGTTTCCTGCACAGATGTCTGTTTGAATGTCTCTGAAATATCACTGCTCTTCTATCACATTTTGAGCACTTTTTCATGTTTCTCTCAAATTTGCTCTGCTGTAAATCGTTTTTGCCTCCTCAACCCCTCTGAGCTGGAGAACCTGCTCTCTGATCTCCTCAATGGTCTCCCTCTTTACAGCATGAACCATAAAGTAAATCGGATAGTTCCACTTCTCGCTGACAATCCTCTCAATGAGGTGTGTTATCTGGGGAAAATCATTCAGAAGCTGCATTGCCACCTCTTCGGGCTTTTTTGATAGCTTTAATACCGTCATTCCGTTCTCCCTGAACCCAACTTTCCTCTCCCTCAGCACGCCACTGAAATCCCTGCCCACACCCTTTCTCATCAGCTCATGGACTGCATCAACAACCTCCTCTTCAGAGCGGTTGAACTTTGCAAACGGTCTTTCAGTGGCATCCAAGGATTCGAGTGATCTTACAAATTCATCTTCAAAACCCAGGTTTTTCACAAGCGGAACGCTTTCCGGCTCCAGCCCCCTGTTGCTCCAAGAAACGCCTTTGATTAGATCATACTTCACATCCATTTTGTAAACCCTCTTCGTTGGTAATACGACGTATTCGTCAACCTCGCATTCTCCAGCAATTCTCCCGACTATCGCGCTGATCTCATCCAGATCCCTGCCCTTAACCGTAAACCAGACGTTGTAGTAGGCATCCCTCAAAAAGTTGTGCTTCACCCTGAATTCGTCGTAGGCATTTATCCTTCTTGCCACCCTTTCAACATTTTCAGCCCTGAAACCGACTAAAGCAGCTCTTCTGTAATTCGGAAAGGCTCTGTAGTTCAGGTTAAGCCCGTATCTCTTCACGATCCCCGTCGCAATGTATCCCCTGACTTCCTTTATCACATCATCCGGATTTCTTCCCAGCTGATCCGCAAGATCAACTAAGGGTTTGGTCGTGAGAGGTAGATTATACTGCAGGGCCATCAAAAGCTCAACGTCAAGCTTCAAAACTGAATCCCTCCTTCTTCAGCCTTTTTTCTTCCTGAAACGTAATCTTTAACTATTTTCTCAGCCAGCTTCCTTGCCTCATCGACTTTTCCTTCCCTAACGAGCTTAAGGAATTCTTCATTGCTTCCGACAGCGGGATAAATCTTCATTCTCAAATTAACCGGAACATCGTTGGATTTCATATACTCTTTGAGATGATCCATGGCTTTTAAAAAGTGAACGAGTTCCTCATTTTCCTCAAGAACATTTTGAAACAGCTCCTTAACTTTCCTTGCAACAACTCCGCTCTTTCCTTCGGTTGTGACGGCAAATCTTATACCGTCCTTTCCACCCTCAAACGGAACAACCACCTCTGTTTTCCTCGCATCGTTCGCAAGGTTAACCATTGCCCTGTATTTTGATGCAGCTTTAATTATCTCCTCGTTAAACTCCTTACTGCCTATCGCAACCACAATCAAATCAAAATTCCTCGCAATTTCATCAAAATTGAGTTCATCGGCCGAGGCCTTAACAAGATTTACCTCTCCTCTTTCAAACATTAACCTTAGCTCATCGCTAAATTCATTGCTGAAAACAGTAACCTCTGCTCCAACCTCGATAAATTTCTTAGCCCTGAGAGTGCCAACTCCTCCACCACCTATTACTGCAACCTTTTTCCCTGAAAATTCAATGTAGAGGGGAATTCTCATTGAAAATCAAAAGGTCTTTTGCGATTTAAAGTATTTCCCCAACCTGTTCGCATCCATGGTCACTGAGGTCGTGGGCAGAGGTGAGCATAACCGCTGTAGCTGGACAGCCTTTCCTTGTTTCGAACAGTAAAGCCTTTCCTCCCGCGAGAGCGGCTGCGAAATCTGCCACTTCCTTTAATCCACCGCTCTTAACCGGGAAAATTGCCGAAGCTCTTTCATCCTTCACAAGCCCAACCAGTTTTTCAACATCCTTCATGCTTAGCAGATCCTCTGCGCATAAATCCGGGCCGCTGACACTTTTTCCAAAAAAGTAAATTTTATCTCCTCTCCTTGGAGAGTTCCGGGCACGCATGTCTCTCAGCCCAACAACGGTTGCAACGAAACCGCTCTGTTTGGTTTCAAAAATCTCTTCATAGCCAGCAAGCATTGTGCGAACGTTCATCCTTTTTTTAATGGCCTCAGAGAAGGCTCTGAAAAAGCTGTGGGTGTAAAAGAAGTCACAAGTTGAGTTCAGCATTACAAGCAGAGGTGTAACAAACCTGCACAGAGTCTCAACCGCCACCTGATTTGCCATCACCTCAGCCACAAACTCAATATTCCTCTTAAAGTCCAGCTCAAGCTCCCCAACACCGCCATACGAAACACTTAGCACGCTTACAGATGTAAGATTTCCAAGATCAACGTTTACAGCATTTCTCTCCTCGTAAACGTCTACATTTCTGAAGGGTAGAGAGGGCTTAAAGTAGAACCCTATGTTCTCAAGGAGGGAAAGGTAGAGGGCTATCGAAGATCTGATTATATCCGATCTTGACTGAAGGGTTCTTCTCGCCACCTCATCGAGCTTTTCTACCAGCTCTTCTTCAAGTCTTAACGAGATGAGCTTCACAATTTTGTATTACATGTGAATTACTTAAGTCTACCGTTAAGGTTGTCCTTCACTTCTGGAACATGCAGAACTCCAGTAAAGGAACCTCCCTGATCTGCCGGTATATCGTTTTCAAATTTCAAATTTTTGTGGTTGACTTGCAAAAAGCGATATTTTTATTAATGGTTCGTTTAATATAAACTTCAGGGAAACAGCACATCTACCGGGGATAGGCATGACCTCACAGATCCGCGCTCTCGACCTCTTCTGCGGTGCAGGCGGTCTCAGTCTCGGATTCGAGATGGCGGGTTTCGAGGTGATTCTGGGAGTCGATTCCGACCCGGGATGTGCCGGAACGTATTCGAGGAATCTGGGACGCTGCACGGTTGCGGACATCACCGGGATCAGGAATCCTGTGACCTTTCTGGAATCAGAAACGGGGCTTGAAGGCGTGGACGTGATCATCGGGGGGCCGCCATGCCAGACATACAGCCCGGCTGGCAGAATCAAGATGAGGAGTCTCGGGAGAGATCCCGGGAGCGATCCGAGAAACTGGCTGTGGAGGCACTTCATGAGATTTGTTGAGAGCCTGAAGCCTGACTGGTTCGTGATGGAGAACGTCCCGGGAATGGCGGGGGTGATGGTTGACGGGCACCGGCTCCCCGACCTTACCGTGAAGGCTGGGGGGGGGGGGGGCTACAGGGCGGGGGGGGGAATGGGGTGCGGGGCCCACTGGAGGCTGCTGCAGGCCACGGATTCCGGGTTTCCGCGGACCGGAAAGAGACTGTTTGTGATCGGCTCCCGCACGGGAGAGGGGATACCCTGGCCTGAAAGAATCACGGACAGACCCGTGA
>CAZZLE010000293.1:0-3561 GCA_964654595.1 uncultured archaeon
CAAAGCGATTTTCCAGCTCTTAAAACCTCACTTCGCAGAATGTGCGTTGCTCTGTCCAAATCCCCGATCTTCATCCCCTCATCGAAGCCAAGAGTTTTCAACCTCTCGTGAGTGATGAAGGTATCACCCCTTACCCCCCACCACTTCTCATCGTCTATCACTTCCGCAAGAGCATATATGACCGAATCTATGTCAGGACAGATTTTGTTTCCGGACACCCACACATCCTCGGCAGTGTTCACCACAACCCAGAAGTCAGCTACCTCCTTCATTCCCCGAAGGAGTTTTGGAGTTCCAGTTCCGCCAGAGAGGATCAGCAATTCTACACCTGCCTGAATACCTCTCCAAACTCCATTATGTCTCTCTCACTTCTGAGCAGTTCTCTCATTATTTCTGGAAGCCTGGAAACCTCAACTCTGACCTGAGCGGTTGTGTCCCTGTCTCTGATAGTTACAGTGTCATCCTCGAAGGTCTGGTGGTCAACGGTTATGCAGAATGGGGTTCCTATTTCGTCGTATCTCCTGTATCTCCTTCCTATGCTTCCCGAATCATCATAATCCGTGAATATGCCATTCTCCCTGAGAATCTGAACGATCTCCATCGCCTTCGACTCGAAAGGTTCCCTCGAAAGAAGAGGGAGAACTGCAACCTCTATCGGGCTAACCCACCTCTTCAGCCTTAAAACCCTCCTCTCCTCACCATCAACAACATCCTTGTCAAAGGCATGCTCAAGAACCGAGTAGGTGATTCTGTCCAGCCCGAAAGAGGGTTCGATAACGTGCGGAATAACTTTCTCCCCTACAACTTCTTCCTCAACATCATGAACTTCAAAGAAATCATTTGTTACCTTTATCTTCTCACCATCCACCTCTATCTCCACCTCTTCCGGATTTGATTCAACGTTCAGGGACTCAAGAGCTTCAGCCACCTTCCTGGCCTTCTGCCTGAAAACAGGACCGAGTTTGCTCAGAACTGGCACAATTTTTCTCCTTCTTACCTTTACCGGCTCCTCGAATGGTATGAACACGCTTAAATCCTCACCGCTGAATTTGCTGTGCCTCTTCAGGTCGTAATCGGTTCTGTCTGCAATCCCAACAACCTCAATCCATCCGTAACTTGTCAGAACTTCAGCGTCCCAGCAGTCTGTTGCGTAATGAGCTCTCTCATCATCCTTGTGCTGTCTGAACCTCAGCTTTTCATCCCTGATGCCTATCTCCAGCAGGAAGCGTCTTGTTTTTCCGATAAAGTATGCAAGTATCTGGTTTGCTATAATGCCCTTCTCAACCGCTTCCTGAAGGCTAACCTCGTGCTCATTATCAAATTTGTCAACAAGCTTAACAACATCGTTGGCGTAGAGACCAAAGTTCGGATGCTTCTTATCTCCTGGATGAACAAAAAATTCCAGCTCCGCCTGATTGAATTCCCTCAACCTTATCACTCCCTGTCTTGGACTTATCTCGTTTCTGTATGCCCTTCCAATCTGTGCTACACCAAACGGCAGCTTATCCCTGAAAAAGTTCGCTAACCTTTTGAAGTCAACAAACATCCCCTGAGCAGTTTCGGGACGGAGATAACCCTTCTTCCCTCTTCCGGGGCCGATGGTAGTGGAGAACATCAGGTTCATCGGAGCGGGGTCTTTAAACCTTCCTCCACACTCACATTTCAAATCGTAAACGTCCATCACTTCCCTGACCGCTTCTACTGTCTCATCCACCTCGATTCCGAGTTTCTCCTTTACGTAGTGGTCTGCTCTGTAAACCCTTCCACAGCTTTCGCACTCAATTGCAACGTCTGTGAAGGAAGTTGCGTGGCCTGAGGCGATGAAAACTTCCTCTATCCCTATGGTTGGGGTGTCAATTTCCGCCGCTCTTTCGTTAATCACAAAATACTTCCTCCAGATATTCTCAATCTTTCTTCTAAGGTTGTTACCGAGAGGAGCGTAATCGATGAAACCTGCCATTCCTCCGTATATCTCAAAAGCCTGCCAGAGGTATCCTCTGCGTATCAGCATCTCCATGATTTCGCTCATGTGCATGCAGTGCAGAATGCAACATAAAAGGTTATCTTCTTAAGGTGCCTGACAGTCAGAGGAATATGGAAAGGAAAAAAGTGGTTGATTGGTGGGTTGACAGGCTCCTTGTAAACTACCCTGTAAAGCCGGTCTTTGAGGTTGTAAGCTTTCTTCAGGAGGCGGCAGAAAAAATAGTTGATGGAGCCTTATCGCTTTATAAAGGAAGGAGGGTTGATCTCAGTGATGCGGTGGATGATGTAATGCGCTTTCTCGCCACTGATAGAAATCTCAGCCCTGCAGACAGTATAAGGTTCTTCTGCGATTTGAGAGATTTCATGACTGAGGAGCTAAATCTTAAAACGGAGGAAAGGTTGAAATTCGCCAGAACGTTTGAAGAAATAATCTTTACTGCCTTCAACGCTTACATGGCATGCAGGGAGAAAATTTTCGAATTAAGACTAAAAGAAAAAGAGGCTGATATTGAAATGATGAGAAAAATAATGGATTACGCCTCTAAGTCTTTATCCTCTCGGGATTGAATCCCTTCTTTACCAGTAGCTCCTTAACCCTGTTTACGTGATTGCCCTGAAGCTCGATAACACCATTCTTAACCGTACCTCCGCATGCCAGCTTTGACTTCAGATACTTTGCAAGCTCCTCCAGGTTGATCTCTCCCTTGTCTATCCCTTCAATGATTGTTACCTCCTTACCATATCTCCGCTTGCCGGTCTTAATCACTATAAATTGCTGCTCCTTCGCAACCTCTTCGCAAATACACAAATCTTTCGGCAGACCGCAAACAGGGCAAATTTCCGACATCTTCCTGCTTTACCTCCTTTTTAAAAAGTTGGGATATACTAAATTTTAAATTTTCGGTTATACCTCAATGCTGCATGAAGGACATGTCCACATTCAAATTCATTCTGCGGTCAATTTTTACGGGCACCGGAAAATTGCTGGCGATTTCTTCTACCATCCTGCGTACATCGACTGCTACCATTTTGCCCGATTTTTAGCAGAAAATTTTGATGATGGTGAAAGCAAGGAGCATAGATTCGACCGCAGATGCTGAGCAGGTTTTTAAAGCCGTTCTGGAAGAGATTTCAAAGTACTTTGAGATTATAAAAAGCGACAGGCTTGAACCCTTCCATAAGGAGCACATCTTCATATACTGCAGCAGACCATAGTGTAATACACTTGTAATACAAAACGAAGGTTTTTATTTCTGTGCTCGAATGTTCTTCATGGCATTTGCATACCAGTTCGAGTGCGAGGTGGGAGGCGGTTTGACTCATTACGTCTTAGGGGAGAGTTCCCCCTTCTAATTTTTTGGAGGTGCCTCTATGAACTTGCATGCGGTAGAGATCGATGATTTCAGAGTTTTATTGGATCCCAATAACAATTTCTGGGCTATATGCGACGGAGAAGTTCCGGAAGAAATTCTAAGAACATACCGTGAGCTGAAAAGCGGGTTGGATGCCAAGATGGAAAGGTACAGGTTTGAAGTTGACTTCAATACCGTTTACGTCAACATTACC
Organism: uncultured archaeon; assembly: GCA_964654595.1. Lineage (GTDB taxonomy): Archaea > Halobacteriota > Archaeoglobi > Archaeoglobales > Archaeoglobaceae > Archaeoglobus. The sequence continues at coordinate 3,550 of CAZZLE010000293.1, forward strand.
GAAAAATGCAAC
>CAZZLE010000294.1:0-4476 GCA_964654595.1 uncultured archaeon
CATCGCCGGAGATTCCTGAGGGTGAGATAGTCATAGGAAAATTCATCCCGCACCAGCACATTGAAGTTGCCGGATTCCTCGTTGGAGGGTGGGCACTTCTCGTTGCGGCTATAGGGGCATACAGGTTCTGGACCGGTATAAATTCGGAGGTCTCAAAGGTTTACGAATACAGGCTTGGCGAGAATGCAGAGCTTGAAGCGGTGAAGGCGAGTCCGAGATTCATAGAGTGCTTCTTCTGGTCTGTGATTGACATTCTTAAGCACTCAAGGTTTGCTGAATGTGTAACAGCAAGATACCGCTATTTCGCTCACTTCATGATTTTCTGGGGATTCATAATCCTTGGCATCGCAACCCTCGGGGACATCATATACCTTTACGGCCTTGGTGTTGAAGAGCTCGCATTGCCACCCACTGATCCGGTAAAAATCGTTGGCAATCTTGGAGCTGTATTGCTGATAGCTGGCTCACTCTGGGCGATTACAGCAAGATTCAGCAGTGAAAAGCTGGGATATGGAACGTACTTTGACTGGTTATTCCTTGGGACAATATTTGCGATTGGACTTACCGGAGTGGGTATAGAGGCTCTGAGATATGCTGGGAGCGTTGCAGCATACTACATGTACCTCGCACATCTGGTTCTTGTATTCACACTCATCGCGTATGCGCCTTATTCAAAGTTCGCCCACCTGCTCTACAGAACTCTGGCCTACACCTGGGCAAAGAGCGTGGGGAGAGAGCCTCAAAAATAATTTTTATGGAACTCAAAGATTTTCAAAAAATTTTTAGGGAGAAGTATTACGAAATCGACTCAAAAAGTGGGCCTCTTTTTCTTCTGGCAGTCCTTTTTGAAGAAGTTGGGGAGCTGGCTGAAGCTGTGAGAAAAAATGAAAATGTTGAAGAAGAGCTTGTAGACGTTCTGTTCATGGTAATATCCATTGCCAATCTATTCAGTGTTGATCTTGAGAGAAAACTGTTTGAGAAGTATGTGAAGGGAGACCCGAGAAGTCGATGGGATTTGCCTTAGTTGCGAATTTGTAAGAAAAGCATATATTTAGAAAAATATAACGTAATTCAATGGCAAAAAGTCACTACGATGTACTGAGAAAGTACATAAGGACAGATGACTTACTTGAAACTCCCGGATTTGATGAAAATGTCAGGATTGTGGAGGATTACTGGATTCAAGAACCTTTTATAAAAGCAATAATTCTTGAGAAAGAAGATGAATTTAGAAATGTTTACTTTGCCGTTGAACCGGCTGTGAGCGTAGAGGAAGCAGACATAATTTCAGCAATCTATGATGACCTGAAAAAAATACTCGTGCTGCAGGATGTTTCTTTTGAATTGGAGGAGAGGGGAGAAGTGCTCGTGAGAGCAATTGAAAAGCTTGCCAAGGAGTATGCAATGAAATTCACGGATGATTTCTACTCGAGAATGCTGTACTACTTCTTCCGTGACTTTTTTGGGTACGGTTCCATAGACCCGCTGATGGAGGATACAAACATCGAGGATATTTCGTGTGATGGTTACAACATCCCGATTTTCGTCTTCCATAAGAAATACGGTAGCTTGGAAACGAACATTGTTCTCGGGCAGGAGATGCTTGACAGTATGGTGTTAAGACTGACACAGAGGAGCGGGAGGCATATATCAATAGCCAACCCGATTATTGACGCAACACTCCCTGACGGAAGCAGGTTGCAGGCAACCTTCGGTACTGAGGTAACACCCCGTGGTTCAAGTTTCACCATCAGGAAGTTCACGGTTGAACCTCTCACACCGATAGATTTGATGGAAAAGGGAACCATACCTTCCGGAATTCTTGCATACCTCTGGATGGCTATAGAGCACAGATTCTCTGCCATTATTGCCGGAGAAACTGCAAGCGGAAAGACGACAACACTGAACGCTCTTATGATGTTTATTCCTCCCGATGCAAAGGTCATCTCCATTGAGGATACAAGAGAAATAAGGCTCTATCACCAAAACTGGGTTGCAGAGGTCACCAGAACTGGAATAGGTGAGGGTGAGATAGAAATGTACGACTTGCTGAGGACAGCACTGAGGCAGAGGCCAGATTACATCATTGTTGGTGAGGTTAGAGGAAAGGAAGCACAGACACTCTTCCAGGCAATGTCAACAGGTCATGCCAGCTACTCCACAATTCACGCTGGTGACATCAACCAGATGGTTTACAGACTTGAATCCGAACCGCTGAAGGTGCCGAGAAGCATGCTTCAGTTTCTCGACATAGCTTTAGTCCAGACCATGTGGGTAAAAAGAACTACAAGGCTCAGAAGAGTCATGGAGGTGAACGAAATTCTTGGCGTGGATCCAGCTGACAAAAACCTGCTGGTGAATCAGTTCGTGAAGTGGGATCCCAAGGAGGACAGACATACTGAGATTAGCATGCCAAAGAAGCTTGAAAAAATATCGAATTTGCTGGGTCTGAGCGTTCAGGAAGTTTATGAAGAACTGCTCAACAGAAAAAGGTATCTCGAACTCATGCTGAATAGAGGAATTAGAAACTACAGGGAGTTTACGAAGTGTATCCACGCATACTATCGCAACCCGGAGCTGGCCATGGCAAAAATGGAGGAGGGTTTATGACTCTCTACACTCCACTCGCACTCAGGAAGTTCTACAGAAAGAGATACAGAAAAAAACCCTGGAAGTATGCAGCTCTATCATCAGCAATTGAAAGTGCAAGGTTGAAGATGACCGTACCGGAACTTCTTTCCATCGCCCTATTTTATCCACTGCTCTCAATCATCCCCGGAATTCTTCTCGGTTTTTTAGTTTCAGAGCTTCTAAGGCCGAATGGTTTTTTAGTCATTAAGGGCTTTGTAATTCCATACTGGGAATTTGAGCTTGTTATGATTACATTTTTCGCAATCATATCCTTTGGCTTCACGAGATATCTGATACTCTCCTATCCTTTTTACGTCTCAAATGTTAGGAGAGGTAAAATAGAATCCTCTCTGCCTCATGCAGTGAACATGATGCTGGGAATGGCTAAGGGCGGATTACCTTTGATTTCGGTATTCAGATTTGTTGCGGAAAACAGGGAAATTTTCGGAGAAATCTCCAGAGAGTTTGACAAAATTGTAACACTTGTTGAGATATTTGGCTATGACATGATAACTGCAATGAAATACGTATCCGATACAACACCCTCAGAAAAGCTGAAGGTATTTCTGGAAAACCTTGCCAATGTATATGAAGGGGGAGGCGATGTACTGGAATATCTTAGAGCAAAATCGGAACAGCTCTTTACCGAAAGAGAGACACTCTATACTCTTTTCTTTGAAACCCTTCAAGTATTCGCAGAGATCTATCTCGCTCTTTTTATTGTTGCGCCGCTGTTCTTTCTTACAGTTCTTGTGGTCTTCCAGATGTTGGGTTCAGAAGCAATGGAGATTTTCAAGATGGTTATATTCATATTCCTGCCTCTCGGCTCGCTGATGCTGATGTGGTTGATAAGTTCTTCAATGCCGGCTGAGCCAGTGGGTTTTGTAGAATACAAAAAAAAGGAGGGCAGCATTTTCTTAACTATTGCCAAAAGGGAGCCTGGATTTAAGATTAATATCTGGAAAATGAAGTTAAGGAGAATTTTGAATTTCCTGAAAATGCCCTTTACCGAGGAGCCTTATCTGCTAACACTTCGTGCCCTTTCCTTCTACTTAATTACCCCCGCCATCTTTGTCTTCGCTTACCTTTACGGTAAAGTAGACCTTGACTTTTTGATTTTCATAACGCTTTCAGTTGTTGCTTTTCCCTCGATAGTTTTCATAGAGTACAAGAGGAGAATAATTTCAAAAATGGAGAGAGAACTTCCGGAATTTATGAAACAGCTTGCTTCCCTGAATGAAGCTGGACTGAATGTCGTTGAGGCTTTGAGGCATATTTCAGAAAGTGAACTTGGAATACTTGGCAGGGAGATAAGAAAAATCAAGAGAGAAGTCGAGTGGGGTGAGCTGATCACGTCTGCTTTGGTGAAAATTGAGAGCAGAATCAGGAGCCAGATTGTGGCAAAGGCAATCAGTCTGCTTGTGAAGGCAATAGAATCGACACCGAGCATAAGGGATGCTTTGAACACCGCTTCTATGTATTCAGAACTGGAATTAGAGGTCAGAGAAAGGATGAAAGCACAGATGAGCATGTACGTCATAATTATTTACCTTGCATTTGCAGTTTTCCTTTACACCGCTTATACTCTGATTCAAAATATGCTTACAGTCTTTGCCTCTGTTGAGGCTACTCCGCTCACCCCACCACCTGACACCCCCCCCGCTCCAGCCCCCTCCCTCCCCACCCCCCCGCTCCCTCCCTTCCTCTTCTTCTCCTCCCCCCCGCACAAAAAAATACCACTACCATCAAAAAAAATTTAATAACACCCCCACCCACTTTCTTCCCTTCTTTCCTGTATTCTTTACCGCACGCTCGAGGGGTGGGGGGGGGAGGTATGGGGGGGGA
>CAZZLE010000295.1:0-2743 GCA_964654595.1 uncultured archaeon
TGATTGCCCTTGGCATGGTGGTTCTCTATTACCCGGAGAAGACAATCCCAGCAATGTTGGCACCGGTTCTGCTGATAGTGACAGCATTCGCCATTAGGAGAACCCAGAAAGTCAGCCAGCATTACTGAAAAGTTTCTAACCTTTTCAATCATTTATGAGAAGAAATATATCCAGTTGCGAAAAATACCAGTATGACCAAGCTTGAGAACATTTACTGCTCAAGGTGCGGATCGGAGTTTGATTTGACTGTCAGGAGAACAACGAGCTACTCGGGTCCGCTGCACATTCCAAACCTTTACTGTCCTTTCTGCGGTTCCAGAAGGTTGACAAAGAAAAAGGGGATTTTCTTCAGCTCATTCCCTTAGCGTGGCTTAAGATGTGCTTCAATGAACCCCTTATGATCTCAACTCCCAGTCTTACGGCCTTGCTTGAACCGGGAAGGCAGAATACAACCTTATCCCCCACAATACCTGCAGTAGCCCTTGAAAGGATTGCAGAATATCCAACCTCCTGGTAGCTGAGCATTCTGAAAATCTCCCCAAAACCATCAATTTTTTTCGTAAAAAGCGGTTCAACAGCCTCAACAGTAACGTCCTTCGGATTTAAACCGGTGCCTCCTGTAATCAGGCAAACGTCAGCTTTTTCAAGAGCTTCAAAAACAGCTTTTCTGATCAGCACAATATCATCAGGCACGAGAAAGTACTGAGAAGCCCCGAAGCTTTCAACGAGCATCTTCCCGGAGGAGTCATCTTCAGGGATGTTTTCCACACCTTTAACATTACCATGCTTCTCATATCTGCTTGTTGAAACCGTTATGACTGCTACCTCATAATCAATATCTCTTTCGTGCATCAGAACCACCTTTCGAGAGTGGACTGGGTTGACTTCAACGCCTTCAGTTTCTCTAAAGCTTTCTCAACCCTCTCTCTACTGAAGTCGTGCTCCTCACAGAGGAACTCAATGGTCTTCTCAAAATCAGGCTCCGTGAAATCAATCTTGTAGTCGTCTGTAACGGGTGGGTTGAGGAAGAAGTTCCTTATCTCCTCAACGTATGGTATGCTCACCTTTAATGCTTTGAGCGCTCTGAAAATGTCCCCGTATGTTTTAATGTAGTTCAAAGCCTTCTTCACACCAACACCCTTCACACCCTCATTGTAGTCTGTCCCGACCAGAATTGCTATGTCAACAATCTGCTCTCTTGTCAGGGCAAGTCTTCTGAGGTTCTCTTCAAGAATTATTATCTCAGGCTTCACATCAACGTAAACATTTTTGCCGGGGAGCTTTCTCTTTCCAGTTATGGCAAGATTTCTTGCCAGCCTTGGACTTCCAAAAAGAAGAGAATCATAATCCTGACTTCCTGTATACTCCACATCTCCCTTAGCTGCCATGTATGCAGCCTGGGCTTCTCCCTCAGAGGGTGCATCGAAATAAGGAATGCCCATGTATCTCAAAAGAGTCTTTGCAGATTCCACAACATACTCATCAACCCTCCCCGCAGCCTGCGCATACTTCTTCGCTTCCTTATCCCCCACCTGCAACGCTGCAATCCACATTTCTTCAGCTTCAGACCTCCTTTTCTTCCTCTCCTCTATTTCAGCCCTCTTGAAATCAGGAGGTTCTCCGTCAAAGACGAATACCGGTCTTATTCCAATCTCAACCATGTTTGAAACTCTGTAGAGAATTCCGGAGAGGTGGGATGTTATCCTGCCCTGTGAGTCTTTAAGCGGCGTACCATCAGGCTGCCTTATAATCGAGATGAACTGATAAAGTGTGTTAAACGCATCAACTGCAATCCTCTTTCCGGAAAAGTGCTCAAGCTCGACTTCCTCCCTCTCAAAGAGGTCACCAATGTCTGCACCCATGAAAAATGTTGATAAGAATGCTTAAAAATCTTTACCGAGAGTAAAATCGATGAAGGCGGTTATACTCGCCGCTGGATTGGGAACGAGGCTTGGCGGTGTTCGTGGTGTTCCCAAACCGCTTTTGAAAGTTGGCGGGTGTGAGATAATTCTGAGGACAATGAAACTTCTTTCCCCGTACGTTTCAGAGTTCATTATCGTGGCCAGTCACCACTCTGATCTGATTGACGGCTTCCTGAAAGACAGGGGTTTCAACTACAGAATAGTCAAACACAACCACCCTGAGAAAGGAAACGGCTACTCCCTGCTTGTTGCCAGAAATTACGTAAGCAAAAAGTTCATCCTTACAATGGGCGACCACGTTTACAGCAAAAGCTTCGTGAGGAGAGCGGTTAGGGGAGAGGGAGTTATAGCAGACAGAGATCCAAGATTTATCAATTTAGATGAGGCCACTAAGATAAAAATCTCTTATGACAGAGTTGAGGACATTGGCAAAAATCTGAAACAGTTTGATTGCGTTGACACCGGTTTCTTCGTTCTTGATGAAACAGTTTTTGATCACGCCATGAAGCTTGAAGACGGAGGAGAGTTACAGCTGAGTGAAATTATAAAATTTGCAAGATTGCCGGTGACTTTTGTTGATGGAGAATTCTGGATGGATATCGACACGAAAGATGATGTCAGGAGAGCAAACAGAGCCTTGGTTGTCAATGCCGTCAAGGGTTCAGAGGATGGATTTGTATCAAGAAAACTGAACCGGAAGATTTCAACGAGAATTTCAGCAGCAGTTGTCAACAGAGTTCACCCGAACCATATGACGTTAATCTCCTTTTTCGTTGGCATCCTTGCAGCACTCATTAACTTATTTTCCATCCCTCTTGCGG
>CAZZLE010000296.1:0-2112 GCA_964654595.1 uncultured archaeon
TCCCATATAAATTCAGCATCATACTTTGATGAGAGTTTTTTTGCCTGCTCCTCATCTCTGCATACGAACACAGCCTGATACTGAGAGTATTTTTCCAGTGCCCTTTCAATAAGCTTTTTACCGCAAAGAGTAATTTCTGTTTTTTCCATACCCATTCTCCTACCAATTCCACCAACAAGCACGGCAACTTTCACGGTTTACATTAGTTAGATATTTATTACACTTTTCCGACTCCCTGCATGGACATCATCGATGAACTGAGAACTTACAGGGAGAAAGACATTCCTTATTCGAGAGTCCTCAGCTCAATGTGCACAGTACCACATCCAGTTGCTGTTGAGGCTCACAGAATGTTTATTGAAACTAATCTTGGAGATCCGGGAATTTTCAGAGGTACGGTGGAGCTTGAGAGTAAGCTGATGAAGCTGATTGGCGAAATTCTCCACTGCAAAACTCCTGCGGGTTACATCTGCTCCGGAGGGACCGAGGCGAACATTCAGGGGATAAGGGCTGCCAGAAACGTTCAAAGAAAGGAGAATCCCAACATAGTAATTCCGAAGACTGCACACTTCTCATTTGAGAAAATTGGAGACATTTTGAGGGTAGAAATAAGGAGAGCGGGAGTTGATGAGGAGTATAAAGTTGACGTTGGCCAGGTTGAGGATTTGATGGATGAAAACACGGCCGCAATTGTTGGTATAGCAGGAACAACTGAACTCGGACAGATCGATCCAATTGTTGAGCTATCAAAGCTTGCTGAAGAAAAACAGGTGGAGCTTCATGTTGATGCTGCATTCGGAGGGCTCGTGATTCCATTCATGGATGATCCTTATCCTTTCGATTTTCAGAACAAGGGTGTTTCATCAATAACAATTGACCCGCACAAGATGGGGATGGCAACAATTCCTGCAGGAGGAATTATTTTCAGAAATGAGACTTACTTAAGGGCTCTGGAGGTTGAAACTCCGTATCTGACATCAAAAACCCAGTTCACACTAACCGGAACGAGACCTGGCACTGGAGTTGCTTCGGCTTATGCTGTTCTGAAATCTCTCGGCTTTGATGGGATGAAAAAAGTGGTTGAAAGATGTCTGAAGAACACACGCATCCTTGTTGAGGAGATGAGGGATCTGGGATTTGAGCCTGTTATTGAGCCTGTAATGAATGTAGTTTCATTCAGAACGGATGAAGCGGAAAAACTGAAGGAGGAGCTTTACAGGATGAAATGGGTCATTTCAACCATAAGAGAACCCAAGGCCATCAGGTTTGTTGTTATGCCTCATGTCACGGAAGAGGTCATCAAGAACTTTATAAGTGATTTCAGGAAAGTTTTAAGGAGGTGAGAGAATGGAAGTCAGACTTGTTGTTGATGGGGAGGATATTGAAATGAATGAATTTGTGACCAGGGTTTTTGGAAGGGTTATTGAAGCTCTGGTTTCAACGCTAAAAGGTGTTGATGAAGACTGGAGTATCGTGCAGATTGAGGTTGTGCGTTAGGATTGCGGTAAGGAGAATGCATACGGTGAGATGTTGCTGAGGAAATGCATTAAGCTGTCAAAGTACATCCCCGGAAAGAGCATTGAGGAGGTTAAGAGGAAATACGGACTTGAAAGGGTTGTGAAGCTTGCCTCGAACGAGAATCCCTACGGTCCAAGCCCGAAGGCCATAGAAGCTTTCAGGAGTTACTCTGATCTGCATATCTATCCTGATCCCGAGTACAGAGAACTCAGAGAGAAAATTTCTGAATACACCGGATGGAATGTGGAGAGAATAGTGGTTGGAGCTGGTATTGATGGCATTCTTGAAACACTCTTCAAAATTCTCGTTGATGAAGGAGATGAGGTTGTCATTCCTATTCCGAGCTTCCCGTACTACAGCATACTGACCATGCTAAGCTGTGGAAAGGAAGTTATCGTCAGAAGGGGAGAGAACTACCAAATCGACCAGTCGATTTTTGATGTAATAAATGAGAAAACAAAACTCATACTTATCAGCAATCCAAACAACCCCACGGGAAATGCTGAAAGGGTTGAGATTGTAGAGGAAATAGTGCAGTCGACTGATGGAATCGTTTTTATTGATGAAGCCTACGTGGAGTTTTCCGACTTTCCT
>CAZZLE010000297.1:0-6279 GCA_964654595.1 uncultured archaeon
GATGCAATAAGGGATGTTTAGGATGTAAGTTTTTTGCAAAGGGGTACGCGACATTGCATGCAGAGAAGTCTGTCCTGTATGTTACGGCGAGGAATGCCTTGTTGACCCATCAACCCTTGCAGTTTCGCCCAGGCCCCCAGCGGCGGAAAACGCCGCCTGTCAAAGAGTGCTGTGAAACACAGTAAGTTCGTCTGACAACTGTGTGTATCACCTCATGAGGGGCCTTCACCACGCTGGAAGGTGTGCTGGTTGCGGAGAATGTGAAAGAGCCTGTCCGATGGAGTTGCCGCTGCTTAAGCTGGAGAGAAAGCTCAAGAAGGTCGTTTACGAGGTTTTCAACTACAGTCCCGATGAGGAGGTACCGTTCCTTTCAAAACTTGACATTCTTCCGGAGGTGTGAGGTCAATGAAGGTCTATAACGGCAATTTCCTGAAGGATGTTGTTGCGAAATTGCTTGAAGACGGGTACAGGGTTTATGCTCCGGTAAGGGAGAAAAACTATCATGTTTTCAAAATCGTTGAAAGTGTCGATGAGGTCAGTTTTGACTACGTAAACACCAAGAAATCACCAAAGGATGTGACTTTTCCTCAAAACGAGGTTCTGATAAAGTACGGGGACTGGGTTGAGGAAATTCCTGCTCGGGTTGATAAAACAGCCATTGTTGGAATCAGGCCATGTGACATTCAGGGATTGAAGCTTATGGACAGTGTATTTCTTGAGGATATCACCGACCCTTACTATGAGGCGAAAAGGAAAAATCTGGTTGTTGTTGGCTACGCCTGCAATGAGGCGGGTGATTACTGTTTCTGCACGAGTGTTGGTTTGAGCCCCTTCAGGAGTGATTATGCGGACATCCTTGTAACAGATCTGGGTGAAAAGCAGGTTGTTGAGATTCTGAGCGAGAAGGGTAAAATCATCGCCTCAGAGTTGAATTTAAGCGACGCAAGTGAGGAGGACATTAGCAGAAAAAGAGAACTTGAGCGGAAAGTTCTCAGCTCATTTGTTAGAAGTGTAAACACGGAAAATCTCAAGGAAAGGATGGCTCAGGCCTTTAACAGTGATTACTGGAAAGAAGTTGCGATGAACTGCGTGAGTTGTGGTGCATGCACCTACCTTTGCCCCACGTGCTTCTGCTTCGACATATTCGATGATGGAGAGCTTAAAGGTGTAAGGGTGAGAACCTGGGATAGCTGTCAGTTCCCGCTGCACACGCTCGAGAGTTCGAGCCACAATCCAAGAAGGGAGAAATGGCAGAGGTTGAGGAACAGATTCTACGACAAGTTCTACTACATGCTTGTCAGAAAGGGGGAGTTTTACTGTGTGGGATGCGGAAGGTGCATTGCAGCATGTCCTGTAGGTATTGACATAGCTGATGTAATCAGCAACATTCCGTCGGAGGTGAAACAATGAGCTCCGTTTTGGATGAACCAATGAAAAATCCTTATTTGCCGTATAAAGCCGAAATTGTGGAGATTAGAGATGAAGTGAAGGGAATAAGGCCGATAAAAACCTTCAAAATCAGGCTTATTGGGAGAGAGAGATTTGACTATAAATCAGGGCAGGGATGTCTCGTCTCGGTTTTCGGGAGAGGTGAGAGCTGGTTCACAATAGCCAACTCTCCCACCCGCCCGGATCTTGAGTTCAGCGTCCTTAAAACGGGAAAAGTTACGACCAAGCTACATGAGATGGAAGTTGGAGACGTTGTGGGGATAAGAGGACCTTTGGGCAGAGGATTTCCGCTTGAAGAATGGAAGGGGATGAACATAATCACCATCGGTGGAGGTATTGGCCAGACTCCTTTGAGGTCAATCTACCAGTATGTTATTGACAACGAAAAGGATTACGGAGACCTCACAATCATTTACGGAGCAAGAACATCAAGAGATTTGTGCTACAGGGACGAGCTTTTCCAGCTTAAGGAACAGGGTTTCAACGTTGAGCTCTCCATAGACAATCCGGAACCTGACTGGCCGTACTTTGTTGGATTCGTGCCTGACAACTTGAAAAGGATCAAGCCAGATCCGGAGAATACGATAGCCATAACATGCGGTCCGCCGATAATGATAAAAATAACCCTCAGGGTCCTCAAGGATCTGGGCTTCAAAGAGGAGCAAATATACACAACGCTTGAAAGAAGAATGAAGTGCGGAATTGGCAAATGTGGAAAGTGCAAACTTGAAAGCATCTATGTCTGCAGGGATGGACCCGTGTTCAGGTATGATGAGCTCTCAAGATTACTTGAAGAGGCCTGAAATGAGGTGGTAGCATGCCCGTTAATCTGAATGAAGAGAGAGATCCTGAACTTATAAAGCAAATTGTTAAAGTTGGAGGAGAAGATCTGTTGAAATGCTTTCAATGCGGAACTTGCATAGCTGACTGCCCTACTGGCGTGGCTGATGAGCCTTTGAGCGTGAAAAGGCTGATATACATCGCCAAGCTGGGGCTGGCTGAAAAACTCATAGAGGATGAAACTCCCTGGATGTGTGTGACATGCACGGGCTGTGAGGAGCGATGTCCGAGAGCTGCGAGACCTTTTGAAATCATCCTTGCAATAAGGAGATGGCAGTGCATGGAGGACGAAACCTACATCCCTCAGGCCCTGACTGAAATATACGAGAGGGGACACACACAGAACGTGGTAAATCCAATGAGAGAGGAGCTTGACCTGCCTGAAATTAAGACTGTTGCGACGAGAGAAGAGCTGCTGGAGAGGTTCAGACAGCTTCTGAGAGAAACAAAGATTGTGAGGGAGCACGGATACATGTTCGGGATAATGGAGGAATAACGAATGGAGGTATGAATATGAAGGTCGGTCTTTTTCTGGGATGCAACTTGCCTGCTCTAAGGCCTGACGCTGAAAAGGCGATCAGGATTTCACTCGAATCACTTGGGGTTGAAGTTGTTGACCTCGAAGGGGCTGCATGCTGTCCGGCTTTTGGAACTTTTTGGTCAGCAGATGAAGAAGCCGCGATCGCAATTGGAGCATGGAACTACTCAATAGCAGAGAAGATGGGAGTTGACATGATTGTTCAGTGTGGAAGCTGCTATTCAACGCTGAAGATGAGCAGACACAAACTCGTTAACGAAAAATTACAGGAAATCAACGAGAAGTTTCTGTCAAAGGTTGGGGCAAGGTATGAAGGAAGGAGCGATACAAAGCACATAACAGACTTTCTCTACAACACTGTTGGAGTTGAGAGAATAAAAAGCAGCCTGAAATACTCAATGAAGGGTTTAAAGGCTGTGGTGCAGGTTCCCTGCCACACACTCAGGCCAAGCAAGATACTGGGTTTTGACAATCCTGAAAATCCGCGGGTTCTGAAGGAATTGACAAGAGCACTTGGGGCGGAGGTTCCAACATTTACAAGAGACAGGCAGTGCTGTGGAGGGGCTGGAGGTTATGCAAGGCGCAACAGAAGGGCTGCGATGGAATTTCTAAAGCTGAAACTCGATTCAATGAAGGAGGAGGTCGATCCCGACTGCATAGTTGTTTCATGCATAACCTGCCTCATGTGGATGGATGAGGCTCAGGAGGAAATGAGGAAACTCGGAATGATAGACTACAGCATTCCTGTTTTCGACTACAACCAGCTTCTTGCAATATGTCAGGGTCATGATCCGCAGAAGGTTGCAAGGATTGCAGCAACGCCAAGAGACAAAGTTATAGCCAAGATTCTTGAGAATAAAGTTTAATTTTTTGTTTTTTGCAACATTTGTTTTCAGGTACGGAATTCAGTTGATCATTATTATTAAACATTTATGGTTTTCATACTCGTACCCTTGCTTATCTGCCTCGCGATGGGAACTGCCAGCGGGGACGGATCAAATTGCGGTAAAGGATACATTGTAGATCTGGGAGAGGGCAAATATCTGATGCACCTCGAAGGTTCTCCATACGAGATGGGTTACCAGCATGGCTGTCTTGCCGGAGAGCAGGTTGAAAGAATGACAAAAGAGTTCGTTAAATCTGTGCTTGTAGGTTATGACATTCCGGAGGATCTGATTCCAGAACTGTTAAAGCTTGCAAAAGAAATTGCAAAGAAGAACGAAAAATACATTCCCTCAGAGTTCATTGAGGAGATGAGGGGTATAGCGGATGGTGCAAAAGATGCTGGCTACAATGTTGAATATGAAGACGTCCTTCTTCTGAACATGGGATTCGACATCATACTTAGCGTGGCTTACCCGATTGCTACCCCAATTGTCGCTTGGCAGGACAGAAAGGGCATTGCGTGTGACGGTTTCGTAGCCATGGACGAAGCAACTTCTGACGGGAGAGTTCTGATGGGAAGGAGCTTCATGTTCAATCCAGAGGTCTTCCATGAGGTTGCAATGCTTATAGAGCAGTATCCTGAAAAGGGGCACAGATTCGTGAGTGTTTCTGCCCCGGGATTTGTGGGAGTGACTGCTGCGATGAGTTCGGCAGGAATTGCCATAGGAATGGATATGGTTCCTGCAATGGATACAAAGCCGTTCGTTTCGGGAATGGGATGTTTGCTCACTGCGAGGCAGGTAGTTCAGTATGCGGACGAGTTGAGTGATGCTATCAATTTGGTCAAGGGTTCGAAGAGAGGGGTTCCATGGCTCTACATTGTCGGAGATGGACAGGGAAAAGAGAAGGGCGGTGCGGTTCTTGAGGTTTCAGCAGATAAGTTCGCTGTGAGATATCTGGACTACAAGTATCCGAACTGGGCGATGTACTATGATTTACCGAGGCAAATTGAGGACAAGGACGACCTGGTGGTTGTGGCCAACCACTACATCGTCCCCGAGATGTACTTAACCATCAGCCACGCCGTTAATGACTCACTCTGGAGGTACGAGACTCTAACGAGTCTTATCCTGGATAGCTACGGAAAAATTGATGTTGAAAAGGGGAAGGAGCTTGTTGATTATCTGCATCCACCTAACTACGGCTATTATGGCACTGATGAAAACATACCGGTCCCTGCAACAAGAACTCTTTTCGATTTAACAAATCTGGAATTGTGGAGCCTTTACGGAATGTACACGGACCCTTGGGTTCACTGGAAGCTTGAACCTGAAAGCCAGGCAGCTGGACTGGACAAGGCAGATTCATAAGTGAAGGGAAAGCGGATCTGGTACTGATTTCGGAAGCCAAATGGAAGTTTGGCATGATTTACGACGAAGCCTGTGTGGCCGTGGATGAAGCAACAATTGCAACAGCTACCTGATAAGTCATCCCCATTTTTTTGTTTTTATAAAAACTGTAAACTGCAAAAAAGTCAAAACAATTATAAAATAAAATTACGGCATGGTATGACACGCTCAAATGAATTTTATCGTCAGCTCCCCCGTTTTGCTTCTTACCATTATGTTAATTATAAGCGGTGTAACAGATTCGAGCAGCGACGAGTTTCTCAGCGGACCAGCGTCCAGAACTCTGAAACCCAGCTTTTCAGCGATTTCGGTGACAGTTGCTTTTGCCTCATCATCATCTCCACATAAAGGCAGGTCCCAGTCGATTTTTTCGTTTAAATCGGCAAATCTCGCAGCAGGGACTGAATGAAAGGCTGCAACGACTTTGCTGTCAAGAATTTTAGCTAACTTCTCAGCCGCTGACCCTTCGGGCAGTCTTACATAAGTAAAGACTCCGTTTTCTTTCTTCATCGGAACGAGAGGTGACACAACAACTTTATTTCTGAGCTCTTCTCTCAGACTCTCAGCTGTTGTGAACGCATGTTCCCAGGGAATGGTGAAAAAGGCAACATCACATAGTTTTGCCGCTTCACTGTTCACAGCACCCCTCACTTCTGTTTTTGCCACTTCTGAGTATTCCTCAGCGAGTCTAAGAGCTTTCTCTTCACTCCTGGATCCAACTATTACATCATAACCGAGCATTGAGAGTCTTACTGCCAGCCCTTTACCGAGGTTACCTGTTCCACCGAGCAGCGCTATCTTCATTCTACCACCTGTTTTCGGGTGGTGGACTGATGAATCCAAGTTCTTGAAGGATTCTGATCTTCTTCTGAGTGGAAGTTATCATCTCTTTTGCTTTTTCATATATCTCTTCTTCACCAAGCTCAAGTCTCGCCAGACCCTGCTCTATGGCTTTCAAAGCCACAGCTGTGGCAACTTCAGGAAATACATCGCTTTCAGTCATCTTCGGAATGATGTAATCCTCACTTATACCTTTCCTCTCCGCATAAACTGCCAGAGCTTCAGCAGCAGCAATGCACATTTCATCTGTTATCTTTTTAGCTCTAACTGTGAAAACACCTCTGAAAACAGCTGGAAAGACGAGAGAATTGTTTATCT